>JBLFXO010000320.1:0-4211 GCA_047609865.1 Arenicella sp. | reverse complement strand
GTTATAATGGTGTCAGAACTAGCGACAGCGAGTGAAACCAAAGCAAAAGGAATTGGTTCATTATTTTCGTCAAGAACATGACCGCTTATAGTATGTTGAGAGATGCTCAATTGAACTGAGCATAAAAGAGCTGATAGTAAGACTAATTTATTGACGGACATAATATGTTTACCGCAATAATTGAGCCTAAAGCTTCAGTATAAAATTCGTTGTTTCTCGGCAGCTTTTAAATAAGGAATGCTCTAATCCAACACATTCTTCTTTAGTTTAATAACCAAAAGCCCTACAAAGAAGATCCAAAATGGAATAAGTATTCCGCTCTTGATGGTATGAATCAAATCTCCACCTCCTGGGTGATCGATAAAGTCGAGAATAAAAATAGAAAGCGGAATGGAAATGATTACCCCAAGAATTGATATTAGTAGAGATTTCAAAGGTGCTCTAAGACCGAAAGCTTTTAAGATGAAATAGGTTCCCATTGGGATTAATGGAATGATTGCAAAAATCATATATCTGTAAAAAAGGAATTCCCATCTTGGCGTTACCAATAACAACATCATCCCCGAAACGCCATTCGCAAATATGAAGGTCAAAGATTTGCTAAGTAGATAGTATAAAAGGAAACCAAATAGAATCGCAGAAATGTTCACGAGAAGACGTTTCTTCAACTGGACATCCAAAAATGAATTTGCCCAAAAAATAAATACTCCAAAAGAGAATGGAATTGCAAAGTGGAAATAGTACAACCAAGTCAGGCTGCTCCAACCATGAAATTCAACTTCAAACCTCCAAATCGCTCCGCAAAGAATTGAGATCAAGATTAGAGACCCGGTTGGAAATTTTCTTATTGCTTTCATGACAGTTGGCTTTCATTAAATGTAGCCATTTTTAAAAGCTTCTAGCCGCACAGTATTTCAAGAACTCTATCTTTGTGACATGCCAGCAAAGCTACTTTTAGTTACCCCACCTTTTACGCAGTTGAATACGGCTTATCCGGCGACTGCATATCTGAAGGGATTTTTAGAAGAAAAAGGGCTTTCTGCTTCTCAATGCGATTTAAGCATTGAATTGTTTACCTCAATATTTACATCAGAGTTTGTATCAGCCATATTTGATGTTGCAGATGATTTAGAGAGCTATCATTACCCCGAGCTGAGTAAAATGAAGGCTCAATACATTTCTAGAGTTGAGGTGGTGATTGCATTTCTTCAAAAGCAAGATGTTGAAACCGCGAAGAAAATCTTGGAAACTGATTTTTTACCTGCAGGACATAGATTGCTCAAGGTGAATAAACAGATCAACTGGGCTGATGGAGACATTGGATTCATTGATAAGGCAAAACACCATGGGACTCTTTTTATTGAAGAGCTAGGTGACTTTATTCAGGCCAATGTGGATGAGTTTTTCTCATTTACTAAATATGCCGAGCAAATTGCTACTTCTGCGAGCAGCTTTGATCAGATTGAAGAGTTCTTGAATTATGAGCCTACTCTCATTGAGGATAAAATGCTGGATATTTTGTTAGATAGAATCAAAACAGAAATTCCTGATCTAGTTTGTTTCACGATTCCATTCCCTGGGAATTTATTTGCGGCTTTGCGTTGCTCTCAGTTCATAAAACAGTTTCATCCAAACATTAAAATTGCTTTTGGTGGAGGATATTGCAACACTGAATTGCGCTCTTTAGAAGATCCAAGAATATTCGAGTTTATCGACTTTATTTCATTGGATGATGGAGAAGGACCTTTGCTGAAAATTGCCGAATACGTTGTTGGTGTTTTGGAGATTGATCAGCTTGAAAGAACCCTGATCAAAGAGCAAAGTAGTGTTGTGTACAAGGATAAAACACCAAACACTATTTTTCATCATAAAAACTTGCCGGCTCCTGATTATTCGGGATTGCCATTTGATAAATACCTTTCGTTTTTAGATGTAGTGAATCCTATGCACCGAATGTGGACAGACGATAGATGGAACAAACTCACTATTTCTCACGGATGTTATTGGAAGCAATGCTCCTTTTGTGATGTCAACTTAGATTACATTGGCAACTATCAAAACACTACTGCTGAAGATTTAGTTGATAAAATTGAGAAGATAATGAAGGTGACCGGTATCACTGGTTTTCATTTTGTGGATGAAGCAGCTCCGCCAAAAATGTTGAGAGCGCTTTCAGAGAAGTTGATTGAAAGAAATGTTTCAATCACTTGGTGGACCAACATTCGATTTGAGAAGACCTTTGATTTAGAGCTTTGCGAAATAATGGCAAAATCAGGTTGTATAGCTGTAACTGGAGGCCTTGAAGTAGCATCTGACAGATTGTTAGAGAAGATGAAAAAGGGAGTGGACATTGCTCAAGTGACTAGAGTCACCCATAACTTCTCACAACAAAACATTCTAGTTCATGCTTATTTGATGTACGGATTCCCCACAGAGACGGAGCAAGAGACCATTGATTCCTTAGAAGTGGTGCGACAATTGTTTAAGAAGAATTGTATTCAATCTGCCTTTTGGCACCAGTTCACAACAACGGTTCATAGTCCAATTGGTAAAAACCCTGAAGAGTTCGGAATTAAAATAACAGGTCCAACTTTTGGTGGGTTTGCCCAAAATGATTTGTACCATGAAGATCCTCAAGGAGCTGATCATCCCAAATACACCAGGGGATTAAATGCGGCTTTAGATTCTTATCTAAATGGAGTAGGGTACAATGAAGACTTACAAAGTTGGTTTGATTTTTCAGTGGTAAAGTCCACTCATCCTAAAGAATTGATTGAGAGTTTTTTGTGAACGCAAGACCCTCAAAAAGGCACGAAACGGAAACTCTTAAAAGTAGAAATTAACATGTGTGAATCAGACTTATTTTTTTCTAAATTTAATTGGTCCTGAATCGGTAACCATAAAATAAATGCCAGACCCCAAAACGTCAATATTCAATTTCACCGAAAAAGGAGACTCTTCTAGTATTCGAACGTTATTTGAAACGTCTTGTCCAAGCAAGTTAATAATTCTCCATGTTTCATCCTTTTTTTGAAAGATGACGTTCAACTCTCCAGTAGATGGATTAGGATAAAGCTGCACTTGAGTATTGGGATCACCTTCATAAATGACATGTTCAATCTTGGAGTATTCGTATTCTCCATTAAAGTCTGTTTGTTTCAATCGGTAATAAGAATTTCCTATTAGTGGTGCTTCATCAGAATATTTATAGTCTATTTTTGTGCTGGAATTTCCTGCACCGTCTACCGTTCCTAAAATTTCCCAATTTTTACCTTGTGTTGATCTTTCTATTGTAAAATAGTCATTATCAACTTCACTGGCAGTTGTCCAATTCAATTTTACTGAAGATATTTTTGGGGTACCGGAAAAACTTAATAGTTCTATTGGTAAGGGAGAAAAGGTCACGGATCCGATAATTAAATTATCCATGAAAGTGTCGTTGGAACCTGACCCATCACATCCGAACCCTATTGTGACATCTCCCGCCCCCAGCCAATACATTGGTCTGTTGTCAGGGCCGTCATTTGTCCATAAAACCAGGCCGTCTAGTAATAAAAACCCTTCACCTGTGTCTGGTAAATAAATGAACCTATAATTTCGCCAGGTATCATCATTTGGAATATTATAAACATTTCCAGAGGTTACGGTATTGAATCCTCCTCCACCATCTTCAACTCTATATGAAACAGCAAACTGATTAGATCCATCCATAATTAAACTGTTCCCTCTTCTAAACCAATCGCATTGACTTTCTTCTCTTTGGTAGTCAAAGGAAACATCAATACCATCTACATCAAATGTTGGACTGCCTGGTATTGTCATATTGATGTCTTGCTTAGGCAAGGCCCCATTCAGCCCATTCGTGCCTCCTACGCCTCCAATATCTGAAATTGCGCTGCTACTCACAACGGTTCCATCAGGACCAACATCAGCTGCCGTAACCGGATTATTGTCCCAATTAAATTGGCTAATAATCTGACTGTCAGCGGGTGAAGAAATCAGCCCTATAAATATTAGCGTTAAAAAGCGTTTCATTTCTTAAATATTAATTTCCTTCTTTGTCAAACAATATACGGGTAAATATTTCAATCTGCCTTTTGGCACCAGTTCACAACAACGGTTCATAGTCCAATTGGTAAAAACCCTGAAGAGTTCGGAATTAAAATAACAGGTCCAACTTTTGGTGGGTTTGCCCAAAATGATTTGTACCA
>JBLFXO010000319.1:0-4243 GCA_047609865.1 Arenicella sp. | reverse complement strand
TTCTGGGAAACCTGGACACCTCTTCTTAAACGAATCAATTGCAGATGGCGAAATGTCAATGACAAATAAATTTTCAAACCCTAATGCAAAGATCTCTTCCGCTTCATAGGCGTTACCACATCCCGGAATCAAGATTTTTACGGCACGGTTCGAAGTTGTTTGAAATTGAAACTTAATGGCAGGTGAGGCATAACCTACATCCCAGCCAGTTTGTTTTTCTATCCATTTATTTTCCCAGAAATCTTTCTCCATCTTGGCATTCATCTTGTAATTAGCTAAATTAGTCAAATACATTATTTTATGAGATCACTTATTCTATCTTTTCTATTAATGGCTTCAATCAGTTCATTTTCTGGTGGCTTTAAATGGCCAAACGTGCAATATGAATATGCCAAGTTATATCTTCTAAACATTGAGCTGGCTCAGCCTAATCACTTTGATTGGAATGTTTATGAAAATGGCGTTTATGCTACTTCTAAGGTCGGAAGCGGATATGATATTGAAGATTCATTTCTCAGTAAATTGCATGCTTCAATGGTAAGAGGAGTCAATGAACTGCGAATTGGTTTGGGCAAATGTTACATGCCAAGACACGGAATCATTTATTACAACAAAAAAGGAGAACCTGTAGCTGCATTTACGCTCTGTTTTGAATGTGACAGAATTAGTTTCTGGAGCCAAGAAGAACTACCAGGCGTGAATTATGAAGGCTTGGATAATGATTGGGATAAGGCTGAAAAACAAATCGAAAAAATGAAGGAGCTTTTTGTGAAAGAAAGCTATCCAATGTATAATAACAATGAAGAATACCAAGAGTTTCTCAGAGGGAATAAAGACTTTGAAGATAAAGGTGAAATGTTTTTGAAGGATGACAAGTTAGACGAAAAATTCAAGAGCGCATATACTCTAAAGGAGGTTAAAACTTGGGTGAAATCAGCAAAGAAGGCAGTTCAATTGAGTGAATCACATGAAGTAAATGTTACCCCTGAAGGAGACGAATATTATCTAAATACATTGGTTGCAGACAAAGGTAATTCCAACTTCCTATTCGCTTCTACAAATGAAGACGCCCGCTTAATTCAAGCATATATCACTCACGGAAGTATCGTATTGCCAAACGGCCTTTCGGTAGGCATGTCAGTTGAAGATATTCAATCAAGCTTTTTAATTTATGACGGAATCGCTTGGCCAGAACACATTCAGGTAAAAGGTAATAAAATCACAATTGATTATTACTTCGACCACAGAACCTTAGCGATTATTAAAATGAGTTTCGGATTTTGATTTATTGTTAATTGTACCTTGAAGCAATATATCAATTGAACAATTTATAATGAGTGATGATGTTTAAAGCCGGACCTGAAAATTTAATTTTGATTTTGCTGCTATTCATCACTATGACAGGACTAACTCAAAAGCAAGCTCAGATCTATCAGCCAGGAAACTTACTTTTTTATTGGGGATTGAAAAATAATCTTCAAACTCCATCTTGTTCCCACTGCGACTCAATTAGTTTAGATGCAATTGGGGCGTCAGTTCAAAGATTGGATGAAGCCAACTACGCGATTTTTGTTCAAAGAGGCACCCGCTCAGTCAAAATAATAAGCAAATGTTTTGTGAACGGTCAACTTGATTCTGAAGACACCTCTTTTGTGTCGAGCCTGCCACTCCCAAATCCATCTATGGAACTCTTAACCCATAATGGATCATACTGTTTCAACAGGCCTCTCAATGAAAAATTATTCGAAAATTTTTCATCTAATTTTATTCAAAACTGGTCAGGTTTCTTCCTCATGCAAAACGAAAACGTTCCTTACAACATATTTTACACCATTACAAATTGGAAAATCAATTATGAAGGAAAAGAATACGAAGGAATTAATGGAGAGTTCACAAAAGAGTTAAAAGAACGTCTAATTGTTGCAAAATCAGGTGATAAAATCATATTTGAGTCAATCTCATTCAGGATTGGAGAATCTAAAATTGAAAAGACGATAAAAATCAGTGCACCATTCTTAAATTGATAATTGACAATTAAGAATCCACCTTCTCAAATCTAGCGACAGCTTCAATGTGAGCAGTATGTGGAAATTGATCAACCAATGAAATCTTGGTCATTTCATACCCCTCGGCTGCCAATTCTTTCGCGTCTCTCGCCTGGGTTGCTGGATTACAAGAAATATAAATGATTTGTTTTGCTCCTAACGCCATCACTTTTAGTAAAGTTTTAGGAGCAATTCCTGCTCTCGGCGGATCTAAAATGATTGTATCAATTTTTCCGTTATAATCTGGGTATTCTCTCAAGAACTTGCCCACATCAGCGGCAAAAAACTCAATATTCTTGACACCATTCCTAGTGGCGTTTCTGCCAGCATCTTCAATAGCTTCAGGAACAATGTCAACGCCTATCACTTTAACATCCTCAATTTGAGATGCCATTATTTGACCGATAGTTCCAGTTCCGCAGAACAAATCCATCAATACTTGATTCTTTAAATCTCTTTTCTCAGTAGCATATGAAATTGCCTTAGCATAAAGACGCTCAGCACTTATGGGATTAGTTTGAAAGAAACTTTCCATGCTAATCTCGAATTGCAAGCCAAGCAGCTTCTCCAAGATGATTGGCTCGCCATGTAAAAGTTGATTGTTTCCGTTCTCTATTTTTGCTCTGTCCGATACATCATCATTAATTGTATGCTGAAGTCCGGCTAATCTATCTCCTAACTTCTCTACCATAAAGGTTTTGAAGGCATCTCTATCAAAATCTTCAAAGCCCTGAGAAGATGTCACCAAGTTAATCAGTAATTGATCTTGGTCAAATGACTTCCTAACTACCAAATGTCTGAAGAACCCATGTTTCTTTGGAGGATGCCATGCACTTAAGCCCGTGCTCTCTAAATATAACCTAATGTCCTTAAGTTTTTTTTCGAAATCTTCGTCAAACAGTCCGTCTGGATTATCTAAATTCTCAACCTTCCACCAAGTTCCTCTTGTTTTGAATCCTAATGCAAATTGATCGTCTAACTCCTCTCCTGTCTCCAAGTCTTGGCGAATGGTGGAGAAAGAATATTCCATTTTATTTCTGTAATTGAAGTCATTTGGAGATTGAATGAACTCATCAAAAAGATCATCCACATTTCTAATATCTCCAATTCTCTTGTATTGATCAAGTGTTGAAGATTGCTTTAATTCTCTTTGTCTTTCAATTGGTAAATGAATATATGGAGCTCCCGAAATGGGTTGATATCCTAAATTGACAGCATCTTCAGAATCACGTAATACCTTTAGGAGCTTGCACTCCGCATGTTTTTTTCTCTTTTTCGCAATTCTCGCCTGAACTAATTGTCCAGGATAAGTGTTATCAACGAATATGACGTATTGACCATTTTCAGTTTCCACTTTCGCAATTCCTTTTCCGCCAAAAGCGTATCCAGTAATTTCGATTTCTATGATGTCTCCTCTTTTCAAGATGTGTGATTTCAATTGGCGGCAAATTTAGGGATAAAAAAAGATACTTCAATTAAGTAGAATTAGTAGTTTTGAATAAGATGCAAAGAATCAAATTAACCAACTTACTTTTAGGCCTAACCACCTTACTATTCCTCTCCTCTTGCGGCTCTGAATTAGCTGAAAACACTAAAGAAGATGTCATCAATCATTTTGAAACATCTGATTATGTAAAACAGGAGATTAACATTGAAATGAGAGATGGCGCCTTATTACATACGTCAATCTATTCTCCTTCAGATGTCACCCAAGATTATCCGGTGATAATTAGAAGGTCTCCTTATAGCTGCTCACCATATGGCCTAGATACTATCCCTGAGAAATTAAGTCACAATCCTGAATTTGTTGAGTCTGGATATATTTTCGTTTTTCAAGATGTAAGAGGAAGATGGAATTCAGAGGGGCATTTTGAAAATACTAAACCGCCCTACTCTCTTTGGGACTCCACTGCAACTGATGAAATCACAGATTCATATGACACTTTTGATTGGCTGACAAACAATCTTGAAAACTTCAATGGTAATATAGGTCAATTCGGAAATTCATATCCAGGTATGCAAACGCTTATTGCCGCGAGAGCTAATCATCCAAACTTGAAATGTGCAATGGCAATGGCCCCTGTTACGAGTTTCTACTTTGAAGATTTTTCTCGATACGGAATATTTGCGGCTAATTACATTCCAGTTTTAAATGCCTTTGGAACAGACAAAACTGAACCGACTACTGAGAGCTGGTA
>JBLFXO010000318.1:0-4255 GCA_047609865.1 Arenicella sp. | reverse complement strand
GCTGTTGTCAGAGACTTGAGATCCAACCTATTTAACAAATCGATTCATTTACCTTTATCTTATTACTCTGATGAAAGAAAGGGAGATCTACTCTCTAGAATGACAAGTGACTTGAATGAGATTGAAATTGCTGTCGTTTTTGCCATAGAGATGATTTTCAAAGAACCAGTTTCTATTGCACTTCATTTGATCATTCTGTTTTCGTGGAGTACCGAATTAACATTGTTTGCGCTCATTCTTCTACCACTCTCAGCCCTTGTTATTTCGCGAATTGGAAAGAGCTTGAAGAGAACATCTGCAAAAGGACAAAAACAAATGGGAATATTGCTCTCTATCATTGAAGAATCCTTGGGTGGAGTAAGAATTATTAAGGCCTTCACTGCGGAGAAGCTTGCGCTTAGTAGATTTAAAAAAGAAAATGATCATCATCAAAAAATCGCCACCAGAGCATTTAGAAAAAGAGATCTATCTTCGCCTTTAAACGAGTTTTTAGGAGCTATTGTCATGGTATCAATCGTTTACTTTGGTGGGCAATTAGTTATAGGAGAAGGAACCTATACGGGCGCAATGGACGGTGAAGAATTCATTGCTTTCATCATTGTCTTTTCTCAGTTGATGAGACCGGTCAGTGGATTCGCGAACGGAATGTCATTCATGAGTAAAGCATCAGCATCTTTAGACAGAATCAATGAAGTGATTGATTTAGAAGACAAGATTAAAGACTCGGATTCTCCGATTGAAAAAATTGACTTCACTGAAGAACTTAAATTTGATAATGTCACTTTCAAATATGAAGAGGAAGAAGTATTAAAAAGCATCTCTTTCACTATTAAAAAAGGACAGACCATTGCCTTGGTTGGAGAATCAGGCTCAGGGAAGTCTACCATTTCTGATTTGATTCCAAGGTTCCATGATGTACAAGGCGGAACGGTATCTGTAGACGGAATTGATGTTAAAGAAATTGAGAAGGCGAAGTTGAGAAATCTGATTTCTGTTGTGACTCAAGATTCTATTTTATTCAATGATACAATTGCGAACAACATTGCTTTCGGAAAACCTGATGCGACACGAGAAGAAATAATTGAAGCGGCTAAAATCGCTAACGCTAATGATTTTGTAACGGCGACCGAAAATGGTTATGACACCAATATCGGAGACGGAGGAAACAAATTATCTGGCGGTCAAAAGCAGCGACTAAGCATAGCAAGAGCAGTATTATCTGATGCTCCTATTATGATTTTAGACGAAGCTACCTCAGCATTGGATACTGAATCTGAAAAGCTTGTTCAATTGGCATTGAATAACGTAATGGAAACAAGAACTTCATTAGTAATTGCTCACCGTTTGAGTACGATTAGAGATGCGGATGTAATCATTGTTCTGAAGAAAGGTGAAATTGTTGAACAAGGGAACCACACAGAACTCATTGCTCTCAACGGATATTACAAATCGCTTTGTGAGATTCAGCAGGTGATATAAAACAATCTGTTCAAAATGTACCCCTGTTGTATTCTTAGATCTAATTCTGAAACTTTAAGAGATCAGAATGTATAACGTAGAAGTCTCTAATAACTTTTGCAAAACCAAGCTTTTCATTATCTCCCACTTCGACATTTCCTTTTGAATTGAAGACTTCATATAATTTGGCAACTAGATCATTCAAGGGAGCAGGCGTTTTTTCAATCCAATCTTTCAATAAGTCACAGTTTATTGTTGAAGGTAAGGAGCCTAACACCCCTAAATCATTCTGGCTATGAACCAAAAGGCCTGCAGTTGTCCCTTTATCCAAGGTTAGTACTTGATATAAATACAAGGTATGATAATCGATTTGAGATTGTTTATCAGCATCTGAATAGTCCGTTTTCGTCCTCAGTGTAGCTCTTAAAATCTCTTCATAAGTCTTCATCACATTGATAGCCAAATTTTCAGCCATCTCTCCATCTTTTTTAAAATTCCCGGTATCGAATCCTTCTAAATAAAAGTGACTAATTCCTCTATGAGCATTCAATGATGGAATGTAAAAATAGGTATCACCTTGTTCTTTCCCTTCCTCAAAATACTGGCCTGAATGGGCTTTCAAATTTTCATCAAAAAGGATCGCACTTTGTTCGTTTGGGATTGACGGATTCAAATCCGCCATCATTCGCCAATAGCCAGTTCCATCTCTCATTTCGGTCCAACTAAAATGAATATGAATTGAAGGTAAATAAGGATGAGCTGGATGAACAATTGCCGACAAGGCACTTGCAGAGGCCAACTTCTTCTCTGGCACATCATCATAATGAACATGAGAAACATTTACCGAGGCACGATCAAAAAAACCATTAGAGGGCGCTACGAAACGAACACCACCTCCATGCCTCCCTTCATCTCGAAGCCATTGAACTTGTTCAAATTCTTCACCTTTACTCACAGAGGATAATATTTTGACAAAGTTCTCTTGAAGCGAAACAACTAATCCTGTCGCGCTTTGAGCTTTTTCAGAAGTTGAAAGAGGAAAATTCATTATTTAAGACTTTTAGGATTTCTTAGACACAAAGTTACTTATATAATATGAGCTAACTTCTAATCAATTGGAGTCACTTTCAAAGATTTCTACAAGCAAAGGCTACGAACATCCCTTAACACCAAAGGGATAGCTGAAAAAAAACTTCCATCTAACATTTCCGAATCTTTGTCGAATTCTAATCATAACTCGTCTAATTTTACTTGACTTTTGCTAATTAAATTAGTATATTAATAATATGAATGGACAAAAACCCCAATATTATTATTCCACTTTATTTCTAATGATACTCTTAGTTGGCCAGAACCCTATTTGGTTTGATCCTCAATTTAATCAGAAGAGGAAGAGCCCCCTTGCCGCCCTTTGGCAAGGCGAAAAAAGACACACGAAATACTACCCACATTATTAGTGCGGAGTGCGGTAAAACTGCAAGGAGGTTTGCGAAAGCGGACCGGCCCAATAACCACAGGGCTATTATCGAGCACACTTTAGCATAAAATGGAGCTGATGCTGACGAGTATCAACTCCTATCTATTAACTTACTAAACTTATACTATGAACCTATTTGACCTCATTATATTTTTTCTTGGCCTAATCCTAGGCATAATCTTGCTAGTTGGAGTTATCATCCATCTAGTTAAAAACAGAAACGACAAGAAAGTTCTTAAAACCATAGGCTTGAGAACACTTGGATTAGCTGCTCTAATTACGATACCAATACTTTTTGTTAAGTCTGATTTAGGGAAGGATTTACGGAGCGATTATAACTTCAATCGCTATACTACCCTAGACATAGACTTTAATGACAGCACAAGCTATGACGCCCATTATTGTAATGTAAGCTCATTTAAAAGCCTTATAGACTCGCGCACCCGCCATGTCAATAGACCAGCTTCATCTTTTATTGAAGAAGATGGAAGTCAATCAATCATTACAGAATTCGAGGGGTATAAGAACTCAGAAGACTCAGTTTATCAAGATATTGGACATCTGTTTCTAGCACTTCATTATATAAATCTTGAACAATCTCAATTGAAGATCAAAGGTGAACTAAATGAAGTTAACGACATAAGTATTCCTTACTACAATTTTGTAAAAGGGGCCTGTGACTTCAATGCAAGGGCATGGGACAAATATGAATCTGCTGAAGCTAATCTATTACAGAGTATAGCTGAAGAAGAATGCGTTCCGGAAAGCTACAAGAAATTATCACGACTCTATTATTACTTTCACGAAAAGTCTAAACTTGATGCATTAATTGCGAATCCTGAGACGACCAATTTTGTTCCTGACGGGCTCAAGCGTATTCAATTCATGGACTCGAACAGTTGGGGCAAGTATTGGGAAGTAATATTTCAATCAGAACTTGACTATTGGCATTTTTTCGGAGTGGTCAGTGCCATCATTCTTCTTTTACTTTGGCTATTCTACCTGCGCAAATTGGATATTTATGAACCCGAGAAAAAGCGATACTTAATTCTAACTTTCATTATTTCAGTTGTCAGCATGCAGCTTCTTTATCCTATGCATGATGTGCTATGGCACATATTCGGATACCACAGACCCTTAACTCCAATCAGTGACCTTTGGTATTGTGTAATCTCCATAGGAATGATTGAGGAATTTGTAAAAATATTGCCTGTTCTTCTAATTTTAAAGTTCACCAAACAAATTAATGAACCATTTGATTACATTTTGTACGCTTCAGTTTCTGCTCTTGGTTTCGCCTTTATTGAAAACATAGGATAC
>JBLFXO010000317.1:0-4281 GCA_047609865.1 Arenicella sp. | reverse complement strand
TAACGGATTTTTGATGTTAGTTATTAATGACATTCACCGTGTTGAATTCACCAATGGCCGTGGAACTGAAATCATCCTTACAGATCTTCAGGGGGAAGACATCAGACAAAATGAAATGATTCCTCATTTTAAAAAGAACGACTATTGTACTGGCATCATTAGAGGTGCGCAGTCTGTAGGAAATATTTTTTACGGAGATCCAATGGATTATTCCTTACCAGTGAGTACTGATAATAATTCAGATTACAATTATGACTACAACGAGAACGCCTACGATTGGAGTTCACCACCTTGGTATGAAAGAGGGATTTGGCCAATCTACTTGATGCTTTGTGGGATCATGTTAGGATTTTACTGCATCTTTCTATTGATAGCTTTTCTGACTAAAGATTATTACAAGAGATATCATAGATTAAAATTCTTTACCATTTTAATCGTTCCAATTCTCTTTCCAATTCCCATGCTCCCTTTGCTCATATTGAATAGATACTTCATGAAAAAATGGAGAGATACAGAGCGCTTCAGTGAAAAAACAGGAACTTTCATGTTTAAATTGGATGAACAAAGTGATGACAAGCATCTCACTGGAGGTCAAATTTCTGAAGAGATCATTAAATCAATTGATTATGATGTTTGGGTGACGGATGACAATATTGATGGATCAAGTGAGGTGGTAGTTTTAGCTTATAAGAAATGGTTCACGAAATACAAGAAATGCCCTAGCTGCAAATACACAACTTACTTTAAAGAGTATGACAGAGTAATAAGTGCTGCTACCTATTCATCTTCAGGAACAGGTGAAAGAAAATATGCTTGTAAAAATTGCTCACACACGAAAGTCACGAGATATACTATTCCGAAAAAAGTGAAATCAAAATCTTCATCAAGTTCCGGAGGATATTCTAGTGGCGGCGGTGGCAGATCTAGCAGTAGTGGTGGCGGTGGCTCATGGGGCGGAGGTTCAACTGGCGGAGGTGGCGGTGGTAGTAGTTGGTAATTTTTGGCACAGCTTTTGAATCTCTACCGTCATAACAGACAAAAGAATTTAAAATGAAAACTATATTTTGCATCAGTTTCTTACTACTCAGCTTTTCAGGGATTTCCCAAATAAAAAAGGTTGATCCAAAAAGAGCAGCCATAATCAAAAAACACATTGCTATGCCAACGGAGGCAAAGACATTGATACTAAACACTAACATTTTCGGCAGTTTCGAAATCACAAAACTCAGTGTCTTATCAAAAAAAACTTTGCCTAAAAAAGAACTCAGCGTTCTTATTGGATCACTTATTAAAGTGAGCAAGACGGCTATCACAGGATCTGAAATCGATCCATTCAACTTTGAAATATATGATGTTGAGAAGATGAATAGTTCTGATTATATCTTTAGAGAATTTGGAAGATCAATAAGAGCTCCAGAGCCAAACTTGCCTGCGACAATTAAAGTTCATAAGACAGATTTTGAAGGATGCTACGGCATAGTTGAAATCAGTGAGGATGAAATTGCGATTCCATACAATGGCGTTCTTCTCTTTTTGAAGAGAAAATAATTCCGTTACTTTTTTCTAAATAGTCCATTCTAAGAGTAGAGAATTACATTTTGTAATTAACTTTACTTCATGGACGAAAAACCACTCATATTAGTAACAAATGACGACAGCATTGCTGCCAAAGGAATTGCTTCTTTGGTAAAAGCTATGGATGGACTCGGAGAAATTGTTGTAGTTGCACCTAGCAAAGTGCAGAGTGGAATGGGACATGCCATCACAATCTTTGATCCATTAAGACTTAAAAAATCTGACATTTTCCCTGGTATTGAAGCATACACTTGCTCAGGTACTCCTGTTGATTGTGTGAAGATTGCTATTTATGAAGTCCTCAAAAAACGTCCTACAATAATTGTTTCAGGAATCAATCATGGCTCTAATGCCGCTACCAACGTGCTTTATTCAGGCACCATGTCAGCTGCTGTTGAAGGTGCAATTGAAGATATTCCGAGTGTCGGGTTTTCATTATTAGATTTTGCTGCGGATGCGGATTTTGAAGCATCTATGCATTACGCAAGAATGATAACAAAAGGCGTTCTTGAAAATGGTTTACAGAAAGGTGTTTGCCTTAATGTTAATATCCCTAAAGGTCCTCTAGCCGATATTAAAGGATATAGAATATGTAGACAAGGTCGCGCGTATTGGGCCGATCAATTTGATAAAAGACAAGATCCTTTTGGAGGAGAATACTTCTGGTTGTCAGGAGATTACACAAACACAGACAAGGGTGAAGACACTGATTTGTTCGCATTAGATAACGGATATGTTTCAGTTGTTCCTACGCAGTTTGATATGACTGCACATCACCTAATTTCTAACCTTAATGAATGGGAATTAAAATGAAAAAAAAAATAACAAAATTAGACAAAGTCTCAATCGGACTTATTTTCGGAATAATACTTCCTATTCTGGGTTTCTTTGGATCTTTCGCAGTTAAAGGTGGTGCATTAACCTTTGACGCATATGTTTCTTTGGCCTTCAATCCAAATGCAGATCAGCAAGACATCTTAATCTTCTGTCTGATTCCGAATATGTTCATGTTTTACCTATCTAACTTTAGATGGCAATTCAATGAATTCACAAAAGGATTAGTTGGTCTTACAATTGTAGCCTTAGTTGGCCTGATTATAATGACTGCGCTCTAATCTATTATTTACTTTTCATTTGCCGGATGTCTGATATTTTGAAGATTCCTAAGGCGAACCCTAATATCACACCAATTAGTCCACTTATTATTGTACCCATAATTGGATAAATTGTCAGGCCCGAATTGAAGTAGGCATATAATCCTCCAAAGACCAGTGCAGCCAAAGTAAATAGCTTCAGATAAATACCAATTTCAAACTTCACTTTCAGTATTCTATAAACCAATATTAACTGAATCACGGCTGTGATTGATTGCGTAATTAAAGTTGCCCCAGCAGCTCCTATAACCTTGTAGTCTTCAATTAAAATCGCATTCAAAACAATGTTCAGAACCAAGCCAAACAGAGCCATGTAGTTCAATTGTTTTAAACTTCCGTTGGCAGTCAGTAAGGTTCCAAAAACATAGGTAATGGCAACAGGCACAAAACTCAAAATCAACAAACTAAATGACATCACAGACTCCCATGTAGCGGAGTCATAACGTGCCTTAATCAATCCAGACCCATGAAAGAACAGAACAAGACTGACAACAATACTTATTCCTACCAGAATTCTGAATGCGAGATACATCATTTCTGAGATATCTTCCTTCTTCTTGATTAGTCGAGCAAAAATGGGCAAGAGTAATCCCGCAAAAAGAAGCGCAAACATGTTAACAGCATCCAATATTCTAAATCCTTGAGCATAAATTCCAGCTTGAGTATCCCCATCATCCAACATTCTCTCTAGCATCACGGCATCAATTCTATTGTACATCATCATTAAAAAGATGAGCAAAGCATAGGGTAAACTTTGCCTCAATAAGACCAATGAAAAAGTCTTTTTAATTCCAATTTTAATCTGCTCAATCCTCTTGCTTAAAGCCGTAACTGAAACTATGGCAGTTATCCCGTAGGCCAAGGTCTGAGCATAAATGAACCATTCAATTTGAAAGGTATCCCCTACCCAATTGGTCCATAAAAGAATAGAAACAAATATGATGAGCAAACTTCTATCTAAGACGGATATGAGCGCATCCGTCTTGAAGAGATGAAGACCAGCAAAATTAGATCTTGAGAACTGTATAATGGCCACTAAAAACTGGTTCACCAAAAGGATGGACAGAATATAAAATTCATTTGAGTTGTAGCCCATCAATGCCCCACTGAGGAGTGTAAATGTAGCGTACAGGCCAAATAAAGCGAACCGTAAGGATAGAATTTTGTAGAAATGTTTGGCTAGTAATTGCGGATGCTGAGCTATGTTCCTGGTATTGTAATTTGTGATTCCCAAATCCAGTAAAATATTCAGTAAAAAAGAGAAGTTTAAAAGCGCATAGTAATTCCCATAAACCTCTTCCCCCACTCTGTTTTGTACTTCAGCATCAATACCAAGAATATAAAAGGGCTTGACCAATAAATTGAGCACGACCAGCAAGAATAAACTCGATAAAAACTTTCCTTTCATAATTGACTATTAGATAATACGACTTTTACCGTAATTTGTTTTACATTTTTTTTGCTAGATTCATATAAAATTAGACCCTTGAAAAATTTATTCCTTCTTGCACTATCACTGATTCTAAGTACACAATTCGTTTTAGCGGATTCT
>JBLFXO010000316.1:0-4393 GCA_047609865.1 Arenicella sp. | reverse complement strand
TCAGCTTTTTTAATAATCTATGTTCTTTGCTCTAAAATCTATATTCTAAAAATAAACCCTAGTCTTTTAATATCTCTCTCGAGATTACAATTTTTTGAATTTCAGAAGTTCCTTCATAAATCTGCGTGATTTTTGCATCTCTCATCATTCTCTCAACGTGGTATTCTCTTACGTATCCATATCCGCCGTGAATTTGAACAGCTTCTGTTGTTACAAATTGAGCGATTTCAGAGGAGAATAGTTTTGCCATTGACGCAGCTAAAGCGAAATCTTCACCTTTATCTTTCTGGTCAGCAGCATTCATGCATAATAGTCTTGCAGCTTCAACTTTCGTTGCCATATCTGCCAACTTAAACGCGATTCCTTGATGCTTATAAATTTCTTTACCGAATGTTTTTCTTTCTTTACTATAAGCGGTAGCTAGTTCTAGAGCTCCTGAAGCAATTCCCAATGCTTGAGAAGCGATTCCTATTCTTCCACCACCTAATGTCTGCATGGCGAATTTGAAACCAAATCCTTCTTCACCAATTCTATTTTCTTTAGGAACCTTTACATCATTGAAAATAAGCGTATGAGTATCAGAGCCTCTAATTCCCATTTTGTCTTCTTTCTCTCCGACAATAAATCCTTCTGCACCTCTTTCAACTATTAAACAATTGATTCCGTGATGTTTCTTTTCTCTATCAGTTTGACACATTACTAAATAGATCTCAGCCGAACTTCCGTTTGTAATCCAGTTCTTGGTTCCATTCAATAAGTAATGATCTCCTTGGTCTATTGCAGATGTTTGCTGTGAAGTTGCATCCGAACCAGCTTCTGGCTCAGAAAGACAAAAAGCACCAATTTTTTGACCTTCTGCAATCGCTCTTAAATATTTTTCTTTTTGAGCTTCAGTTCCGAATCTTTCCAATCCCCAGCATACTAAAGAGTTGTTAACTGACATACAAACTGAAGTTGAAGCATCTACCTTAGAAATTTCTTCCATTGCTAATACATAAGAAACGGTGTCCATTCCTCCCCCGCCATATTTGGGGTCTACCATCATTCCAAAGAACCCTAATTCACCTAGTTGCTTTACTTCAGCAGCAGGGAATTTAGCATTGATATCTCTATCAATTACGCCTGGTTTAAGCACGTTTTGAGCGAAATCTCTAGCGGCAGCTTTAACGGCAAGTTGTTCTTCTGTATATTTAAAATCCATGGTGTCTATGTGTTTGCTTGATAATTCCAATTTGCAATATGAGCTTCAAATTGGTCAAAATGTACGGTGCGAATTTAACCATTTATTCACAAAATTCTGTTTCTGATTATCATTATTTATTCGCAATACTTTAACGTTTTGTTCTTATAATTGTTCAGTGCAAGGTGTTTTTATGACGAACTCAAAACGAATCATTGGCTTAATGTCAGGTACATCATTGGATGGCCTTGATATTTGTTGTGCGGATTTTTCTTTTGATAGCGGGGAATATTCTTACAATATTGTCGCCACTCAAACTTTCAATTATCCACAAGATTGGGTAGAAAAGTTGAGATTTGCTGTGAATTCAAATGTAGAAGAAGTGGCTCAAATGGAGATCGATTTCGCTATCCTAATGTCAAAATTGACAAATATTTTCATTTTAGAAAAGGGATTAAAAGATTCAATTGATTTCGTCTGTTCACACGGACATACTATTTTTCATCAACCGGAAAATAACATAACTGTTCAAGTAGGGGATGGGCAAATACTATCTGACGAACTCGGTCTAAAAGTGATAAATAATTTCAGAATCGGTGATGTGAATCTGGGTGGTCAGGGAGCTCCTCTAGTGCCAATTGGAGATAAGTTATTGTTTTCTGAATATCAAGCATGTCTAAATCTAGGGGGTATATCCAATATTAGTTTTGAAAATGATGGAGATAGAATCGCCTTTGATATCGCCCCCGCCAACATTCCATTGAACTATTTGATGAATGAAAGATTCAAACTGAACTACGA
Source organism: Arenicella sp. (assembly GCA_047609865.1). Classification (GTDB taxonomy): domain Bacteria; phylum Bacteroidota; class Bacteroidia; order Flavobacteriales_D; family Crocinitomicaceae; genus Paracrocinitomix. The sequence continues at coordinate 2,412 of JBLFXO010000316.1, read as the reverse complement.
TAAGAATGGAGAAATGGCATCTTCAGGGAAAATCATCCAATCTCTTTATGATGAATTGAATCAGTTATCATATTTTGAAAAGACTCCTCCAAAATCTATTGGCTTTGAATGGATAGAACAGAATGTATTTGCTTTACTTCAAAGATATAAGGAAGAGCCCATAGCGAACGTGCTCCATACAATTGTGAAACAGGAAACATTTCAAATAAATGAAACTTGTAAAGAATTTAATTTGTCAAGTGTCCTAATCACTGGCGGTGGAATTAATAATCTATTTTTTATGGAATGCCTCAGGAAAGACACCACAACAGTCTTCGTAGTTCCAGATGAAGAATTAGTTGATTTTAAAGAGGCACTTATTTTTGGCTTTCTTGGATTTTTAAAAGATAGGGGAGAAGTGAATATTCTTTCTTCAGTAACAGGTGCCACATCAGATTCTTGTGGTGGAAAAACCTATATTCCATCTACATAATTCATCTCTTTAGCGAATGCTGGTCAATGATTTAAAATCTTTGTTATTTTTGCAATTGTTAAAAACAGAAATTCATGATTAAACTTCTTGAGAAATTTGAGAATAAACGTCCAGAAATTGTATTCGAATGGAAAGATGCAGAAACTGAGGCGGAAGGCTGGGTAGTAATCAATTCACTTAGAGGTGGAGCTGCTGGTGGTGGAACTCGAATGAGAGTCGGATTAGATAAAAGAGAAGTAGAATCACTTGCCAAAACAATGGAGGTGAAATTTACTGTTGCTGGTCCACAAATTGGAGGAGCAAAGTCTGGAATCAATTTCGATCCTAATGATCCAAGAAAAGAAGGTGTTTTAAGAAGATGGTATGCCGCGGTTACCCCATTGCTTAAACATTACTACGGAACAGGTGGTGATTTAAACGTTGATGAAATTCATGAAGTTATTCCTATTACTGAGGATTGCGGAGTATGGCATCCACAAGAAGGAGTTTTTAACGGACACTTTCAGCCGAGAGAAGCACAAAAGATCAATAGAATTGGTCAGTTGCGTCAAGGGGTATTGAAAGTAATTGAAGATTTAATCTATTCACCATCTATTGAGCGCAAGTTTGTTGTTGCTGACATGATTACGGGTTACGGTGTTTCTGAAGCAGTTCTTCATTACTACAATATTTGGGGTGGAGATGTTAAAGGAAAAAGAGTAATTATTCAAGGTTGGGGAAACGTTGGTTCTGCTGCGGCATTTTATTTAGCGCAAGCTGGAGCAAAAGTTGTCGGAATTATTGACAGAGTTGGTGGATTGATTAATGAAGAAGGATTTTCTTTCGAAGAAATTACAGAATTATTTTTAGCAAAAGACGGAAACAAATTGGTTTCTGATAATATGCTTTCATTTGATGAAGTGAATGCTAAGATTTGGGATGTTAAAGCTGAAATATTTGCGCCCTGTGCTGCATCTAGGTTGATAACAAAAGATCAGGTAGATAGAATGATTGCTAGTGGAATGGAAGTTGTTTCTGCCGGAGCGAATGTTCCTTTTGCTGATAAAGAAATTTTCTTTGGACCAATTGCAACTTACACTGATGAGCAAATGGCTGTTATCCCAGATTTCATTTCAAATTGCGGAATGGCAAGAGTATTTGCATATTTAATGAGTAATGATTTGAAATCATTAACAACTGAAGGCATTTTCAAAGATACTTCTGAGACGATTAAAGTTGCCTTAGAAGATACTTATAAGAATAGTACAGCAAAGGTAGGGGTGGCCAAAACTGCTTTCGAGATTGCCCTAAATAAATTAGTTTAAATTTAGAGATTATGAGTGTTGGAGTTGTAATGATTATAATTTTCGTGGTAGGTTATGTAGCTATCGCATTAGAGCATAATATCAAAGTAGATAAAGCAGCATCTGCCCTTTTAATTGGGATGATATGTTGGGGAATGTATGCTGTTTGGCCTGAAGAGAATTTAGGTGTTACCGAAGGACAGACAATTGAAAATATTGCGAATGATTCGACAATTCGCGCGAATAATCCGGCCTTTCATAAATTTGCTAAAGAAGAGTATGTCAAGGAAAACGATCAATTGTGGATTGATGAGGTTTTGCATGACGGAGAAGATAAAATTGAACGAACAACTAAAGATCCCTACGCGACATCTCACCACATTCATGAGTATGTAGAGCACGGGCTAATGCACCATTTATATGAGATTGCAGGAATCCTGTTCTTCTTATTAGGAGCAATGACCATTGTTGAGCTCATAGATGCACACGAAGGATTTTCGGTCATAACAGATAGGATTAATACAACCTCAAAAGTTAAATTGCTTTGGGTGATTTGCTTGCTGACTTTCTTTATGTCGGCTGCCTTAGATAACCTAACTACGTCTATTGTGATGATATCAGTTATTAGAAAACTGATTGATTCAAAAGAGTCTCGTT
>JBLFXO010000315.1:0-4413 GCA_047609865.1 Arenicella sp. | reverse complement strand
CGTTTTAGAAGTGGTCCCTTTTGAAAGAAATCAGATATTTCGTCCTAATTACTTTTCTGCTAAATTATAGCAGTCTAAGAGTCTATAGTCAAGAACCTACCTCTTTTGTTATTGGAGAAAAAGATCTGATAAATACGGATGTTTATTCTATCTGCCAAGGGGGTGATGAATTATTATATATAGGCACAAATAATGGGTTATTCGTGTACAGGCACGGCCAATTTATTCAAATTCCTGGTCCAAAAGAACAGCATGGGAATTCGCTGTTCGAATTGAAGTTAGACAATAATGGCGATTTATTTTGCGGAAATTTGGCTGGCCAAATTTTCAAACTGAACAATGGACAATTAGAATTGTTTTTCTCAGTTGGTGAAAAGAATGTGAACTTAGGTTTGATGTATGCCTTTGATGCTAATAATCATTTGATTGTTATTGATTCAAAAAAATGTCTGGATGTTTTTGAAGGGGAAACCGAAGTGCTATACTCACTAAAAGGTGGGGCATTTTCTTTAAACAAATTATTAGATGGTCGAATTATTATAGGTTCTGAATCACCAGATTCTATTCTTTATGTAAAGGATGGTTATGTGCATTCAATTACTATTGATAGAGGGGGGTTTAGAGTTGAATATGGAGCCTATACAAATCGTACTCAATCATTGGGCGGGGAGTTGTTGAGCATTTACGAGTCTGGAAGAATTCAAAGTCTTGATTCAAAAAATCTTAATTGCTCCGTCTCTCCCGTTAGAAATGAAAGATATTTTCAGTTTAACAAAAATGTCATTTGGGCATTGGATCATGCGAATGGCTTTCGAAGGATAAGCTTTGATGAGAACGTTGGGATTTCTGCTAGCGAAAAATATTATTCTAAGCAATTCATCTCATCAATTGCAGAAGGGAAGAATGGGACCCTCTTTTTAGGGACATTTGGTAAAGGGATTATTGTAATCCCTAACGAATCTACTCACTGGCATATTATTGAAGGCACTGATAAGAAGATTCAGGGAATCGCGGTAAATGACAATAATGATGTATTTCTATCAACCAGAGATGGAAGAGTACTAGTCTACAAAGAGGAAACTACCGTGATAGATTCATTAAGGGGAGTTTCTTTAGATCATGTATTTTATGTGAATGGTATAGATTTCGGTATAAACAAAGAATATCCTTCAATTTTGCATGACGGCAGGCCTCTTGACGGAAGTGACCTTACACTTGGATCAGTAAAGGATATCTGCCAAGTAAATGATTCATCTGTACTTATAGCAACTTCTATTGGTGTTTATAAAATTGGTTCAGTGTTTGAAGGTGAAGCATGGGAAAACATGCGCACATCCTATTTGAAGAGACTATCAGCACTCAAACAAAGGTGTAAATCAGTGTCGTATGATAAACGAAATCAACTGTTATATGTTGCTACAACCTATGGCCTAATAGAAGTCAATTCTTCCAATCATCAAAATGAAATTCTGCATAAAAACGAAACCATTCTTTGCAATGACTTATTTTTTTACGAGAATCAACTTTGGTGCGCGACTTTGAATAATGGAATTCTTGTCTTCGAAGACGGGGAATTTTTGAAAAAGATTAATCACCAATCAGGTTTAGGAGATAACACGGTAAGCAAAATTGAAATACAGGATAGCCGCCTTTATGTCTCGCATAAGAAAGGGTTTCAAATTCTTGACTTGAAATCAAATAAATGGACAACTCTTGGCACAGCAGAGGGAATTATAAACGGATCTGTTCATGACTTTGCCTTGAGTAAAGATAAACTATGGCTTCTGTCTAATGGACAGCCCCTGTCATTGAATCTAAATGATCTACCCAGTAAAAATCCGGATTTAAATATTCAGTTAGATTCAATTTTAGTTTCAAATGAACGTATTGATATTCAGGAGAGAAGATTCCCGTATTCTCAAAATCAGTTTTCATTCTACGTTGATTTTAAGGGAATAGAGTATGAATCTGAAGCAGTATTGCATTATAAATTAAAAGGCTTTGAAGAAGAATGGATCGCTTTGCCATCAACATCTAATTTAATTGAATATAAATTCTTGCCTCCTGGTGATTACATTTTTGAAATCAAAGTTCGATACCGCGATCTAAGTAGTAAAACTTTAGATTATTCATTTCAAATCACTCCGGCTTATTGGCAAACTTCGTGGTTTTATATAATTATTACTGGCCTAATGGTGTTATTATTCTTTTTAGTCTATCGCTATCAAATACGCCGCATTGATACGAGAAATAGAGAAAAGTTAGAAAAGCAAAAGATACAAACAGACCTTTTTGAATCAGAATTGAAAGCATTGAGATCACAAATGAATCCTCACTTTATTTTTAATTCACTGAACTCTATTCAGGATTTAATCCTTCAAAAAGACACCAATGCCTCCTATGATTATATTGTTCTTTTTGCAGATTTGGTGAGAAGCACCTTAAATTATTCAAACAAAGACTTCATAGCGATTGAAAAGGAGTTGGAATTTTTGGAGGTTTATTTAAGTCTTGAAAAATTGAGGTTCGAAGAAGATTTTAATTATGAGGTTTCTTTTAAAGGTTCAAAAGATGTGAATGTTCCGTCCCTTATTGTTCAACCTTTCATTGAAAATGCGCTCGTACATGGTTTATTACATCAATCAGGACAAAAGAAACTTACCATTGAGTTTGAGTACTCTCAAAAGTTAACATGTACAGTTACTGATAATGGTGTAGGTAGAAAGCGCGCCAAGGAAATACAAGAACGTAGAGGAAATCTTCATGAATCTTTCGCTTTGGACGCCATTAAAAAGCGCTTATCTATTATGAGCGAACAGCATGGTGAAGAAGTGGGGTATACCGTTTTTGATTTGTTTGATGAGGACACTCCTTCAGGAACAAAGGTGGTTATAACCATGCCGTTTCAAGATCAATTTTAATCTGAATTGAATTAGCTGATTTACCATTCACCAACTCAAATTGCAGTTCACAAATTGAGTACTTTAAGTTCAATTTAATAGGGGTACCCTTGCTGAAAATTTAAATAAAGAAGATGAAAAATTTAATAGTAGCAGTAGTAGCAGTATTAACCATGGTATCAGGTGTTCGGGCACAAGATTCTTTTTATGAGGCGATAGAAAAAAAAGCAGGTACAAGATTTCAAGAGTATATCTTTACTAGCCCAATACTTGAAAAAGAAGGTTATTATCATGCCGAAAATCCTCATAGAGTAGTAACGCTAGTAGTTAAGAAAACAAAAGCGGGAAATTATTCTGGCGCTACAGCATATGCAGAAGACGGTGATTCAAGAGGGATTGGAATTGCAAATGAGATTTCTGATGATGTTTCATTTAGTAGATTATATCCAGGGGTAGTTGCACACAAGTACACAAAAGAGGGCTACATATTCATGCAAGGAATGCTTATCATGTTAGAAGGTGTATCTCGGGATGGTTTATCATATAGTCGAATTGGGAAAATTTACCTTGAAATGCAAACAGATGAAGAAATTGCAGCTGGAGTAGAAGCAAAAGAAGAAGCGAAGAAGAACATGACAATGAAGGAGAAAATTGCAGCAGCTAAGGATACATATCAAAATGGTATCGCAGGAACTCCAAATGAAGAGAAGCTGAAGACTTTGAAGTTAGATGAAGAAATTAAGGGATATTTGAAAGCAATGAATGATAAGCATTTAGCTGGAGATAAATCAAAAGAAGCAGCTTTGGTTGCTGATATAGAAAAAGAAAGAGCTGATTTCTTAAAGTTAAGACAAGATCAGTCAAAAGGATTATCTGCAAAGATGGAAGCAGAGAAAGCAAAAAATGCAGGTGGTGGTTCAAACTACTCCATTAAAAATAATTCTGGGGCTCCAGTTCAAGTGATGACTGGTTCTGGTTCAACCACAACAATTTCGGCGGGTGGGTCAACAACTTATATTTGCCAAACAGACATTTATTACTGCAATGCTGATAAATCTAAAGGATCTTTGATTGCTAATGGAGATGATGCATGTGGTAAAACTATCACTATTGATTAGTAGAAAGGAGTAAACCCTAAATCAAGTCGATATCTCTTCTGAGGTATCGACTTTTTTTGTACTGAAATCTGTGAGATACTGTCATTTACTAACTCAATTTGTAGTTCACAAACAGGGTAGTGTAAAATCTTTTGGAAGTCTTTATCATTATTAAAGTAGGAAGAATAAGCAATTATAATTCGAAATAACCATTTAAATTTGCAGCTTGACAAAAATTAGAGCTATAATTGTTGATGACGAAAAAAGAGCCAGAAATGTGCTCTCAAATCTTCTTGAAGGCAATTGCGAGAATATCAATGTAATTGCTGAATGCGCTGACCTGCCAGAGGCTGTTGAGCAAATCAAGTTATTGCATCCAGATGTAGTTTTTTTAGATGTGCAAATGCCTAATTATG
>JBLFXO010000314.1:0-4418 GCA_047609865.1 Arenicella sp. | reverse complement strand
CGAGTTAATTTTTAAATCCATTGACTTGATCACCCAAAGAGAATCTATAATGAATAAATTTCCTGAAAACAATCCAGCTTCCTTAAATCTGGGTTCTACTATTATGTCATAAATCTTTTGCTCGTTCTCAATAAAAATCGACTTCAAATAGAACTTGTAATTTACAAAGGCATTAGCAGCAATGGGAGAAACTAATGGTCTTGAACTCACCTTTGGTAAGTCAATTAAATTCTGATATGGATCAAATTCACCGTCTTGAATCTTCTCAAAAAAGATATAGGGATTGTACTCTATCGACTGAGAGGGAAGAATACTATTTGGGTTAGAGAAATCGGCGCTTACAACAACAGAGCTAGCAGACTTGTCTGAATAATCATGATGGGCCAAGATTTCTTCTTTGTAAGTGTTGGCAGCTTTAAATTTGCTGATTGAATAGCTCTCAATAAAGTTCATTTTCTGTTTCCCTTCAGGTTCTTCATCACCTTTCATGAATGGAATTCTGTTTTCTTTCTCTAAGGATGTTTTGATGTACGTATTACATTGAAACGACTCATATTGACGTTTCATATTCTTTTTATTGTCGATAACCGCTTTGATTACTTCTTTTGCTATATCTCTTTTATCAGCATAGATTTCTACCGTATTCAAATTGGTAGTCTGCTCTATCAAAACAGTATTGTAGATATTGATCTCATCTTCAATCAAGATGGAATCCGTTCTTGGCTCAAAGCCTAACATTGAAAAGGATATTTTTAGCCATCCCTTATCTTCAATTTCGAGAAAATATGCCCCTTTGGCGTTAGTTGGCACACCATAAGTGGAGTTTTCTAACGAAACCCTAACACCTGGTATTCCTTGTTGGTTTTCATCTAGGATATTTCCCTTGAGAATGTACTGCGAGTTTGCTGCCAAAGAAGTAAGCAGTACGAATATGATTAGAATCGATTTTTTCATTAGTTGTATGACGGGCCAAAAATACGAAAAGTTACAGCCAAAAAAAGAACCGCTTATCAAATTGATTTGAGCGGCCCAATCTTTTAAATTTGATTTCTATTAGACTTGCCATCCTAGAATCTCATCAATTGTTAGATAAGATATTGAATGATAATTTTGTCGCGCTTTGGCATAAATTGAGTTTGCTAACTTCATTCCTTCTTCTGATTTCGCAAGCTCACCATAAATAGGTTCTAAGAATTTTCTTCTACCAACGTTGATTAAGAAATCCTCCATGTCTTTGTTCACGCCATCATAATCCATTTTAATCGAAAGAACGTACCATTCAGCCATTATTTCAGAGTTACCGCAGTCTGTAAAGCCAAATTCTTCATCTAACATTTTTAAATGAGAAGCATTAGCGTCTCCCGGAATGTGACGGATAAAATGAAGCCATTCATGAGTTGACCAATCTTCAGGGATTTCTAGTTCTGCACCAGTTGAAACACCAGTTATCAATTTACATTTCACATCTACCTTCTCAAACTTATCCGAATTTACCTGAACACAATTGTCTGGAATCCCTTCTTCATAGATCCACTCATTCGTATTGAATTCTAAATCATTTGGCTCTAGAAGATTTTTATTGAGGTAGATCACAAACTTTTCAGTTGTTAACGTTTGAAATTCATGATCATCAAAATAAGTACTTAAGAAAGCATCAAAAATCTCTCGTCCAGCAAGTTCCTCTAAGGTTTTAAGAAAGAAAGCACCTTTCACATACGCGATAGCGGTCATTCCATCATCTGGAGCTCTTCCATGAAGATCAAGTTTCAACTGTGTATCTTCAGGATAATCTCCGGATAAGATATCGTCATTTTCATGTTCTAAGCCTTGATATTCTATTTGTAACAGCATATCAGAATACTCTTTTCCATAAACTTTTTCCATTATTCTGTTTTCAAAATAAACGGTAAAGCCTTCATTCAACCAGAAGTCATCCCATGTCGCGTTTGTTACAAGATTACCTGACCAACTATGCGCCAGTTCATGAGCAATTAAAGAGACAAGTGATCTATCTCCAGCCAAGATTGTGGGTGTTGCAAAGGTCAATTTTGGATTCTCCATCCCACCAAAAGGAAATGAAGGAGGAAGTACAATTAGATCATATCTGCCCCATTTATAATCTCCGTATAATTCTTCAGCTGCTTCAACCATTTTTTCAACATCAACGAATTCATAGGTGCACTTATCTGTCATTGATGGCTCACAATAAACGCCTGTTCGAGCTCCTAATGAAGAGAATTCTAAATCACCTACTGCCAATGCGATTAAGTAAGATGGAATTGGATTATTCATTTCAAATGAATATTCTCCACTTTCATTTTTTTCGGTAGGATTATCCGCGCTCATTACTGCCAATAAACTCACTGGCACTTTGATGTCTGCCGAATAGGTAATTCTATTTCCAGGAGTATCTTGACAAGGAATCCAAGTTCTAGTTAATATTGCTTGTCCCTGAGTGAACAAATATGGTTGTTCTTTACCCGCAGTTTGTTGAGGACTCAGCCATTGTAATGCCTCAGCAGTAGGAGGAGTTTCATAAAAGATCTCAACTTTTTTAGTTTCGGCCTTTATAGCAACTGTCAAAGGAGAACCTAATAGCTCATCTCTTTCTCCAATTTCAAATGTCGTTTCATCCTTATCATCAAGAACAATTTTCTCAATTAATAAATCATAAACGTCAAATATCATTTCTTCTGCTCCTGTGATATTTTCAATATCGTGGATAACAGATCCTTTTAAAGTCTCATTATCAAAATTGACATCAAGATTTAAGTGCAAATGCTTTGTTTTTACTTCAAACACGTTGCCGTAAGAATGTAAATCAACAACTTGATCTTGAGCTTCAACTTCAACATTTTTATTGTCATTCTCAACTACTTCTGAACCTCCACAAGAAGCTAAGAAAGCCACTGAAAAAAGGGAAATGAAAAATAAAATAGGCTTCTGCATATCTAGTACTTCGATTATTAGGTTGCAAAGGTAATTTTAAAATGTAGTAGAGGGTATAAATTTATCTGAACGGTTCCAAAAAATCGTTAAAGAATGGTATTTGACGGACTAACCATAAATTGACTTTTTAAGATTGCACTATTAAAGGAATTAATTTCTTTCAATCAGTGCCCCTTTTAATTTTATTTTGGTTAATTTCACGGGCTTAAACTTTTTAGGGACATATATGAATAATACCGTAGCACCGAACCAGAAAGAGCTCTTTGGACACCCAAAGGGACTTTATGTATTGTTCTTTACAGAAATGTGGGAGCGGTTCTCTTACTACGGAATGAGAGGACTTCTCACCATTTATATCGCGAGATCTGCCTCATCTGTAATTAATGAAGGGCCAGGATTAGGTTGGAACACTGGTGATGCGCTTTGGATTTATGGCTGGTACACTATGCTTGTTTATGTAATGTCCATTCCGGGAGGGATTATAGCCGATAAATGGCTGGGACAAAAGAAAACAGTTCTAATTGGTGGCTTTTTACTCTGTATTGGTCACGGCACATTAGCCATTCCAACTCAAATGGCATTTTTCACAGGATTAACTTTAATTATTCTTGGTGTAGGTTGCCTAAAACCAAACATTTCTACAATGGTTGGTGGATTATATCCAAAAGGAGATACTAGACGAGACAAAGGATTTACAATATTTTATATTGGTATAAACATTGGAGCTTTTTTAGCTTCTATTACTGTTGGGTTGGTAGCATACTATTATGGATGGCATGCTGGATTTGGTTTAGCTGGAATCGGAATGTTGCTAGGGCAGATTGTCTATATCGCGGGACAAAAGCACTTGAAGCATGTTGGTAATTTCATAGGTAAATCTGAAGACCCTGAAGTAATTGCGGCAGCTAAGAAACCATTATCAAAAATTGAGAAGGACAGAATAATTGTTTTGATTCTATCATTTTTAATAATCATTGTCTTCTGGTCTGCATTTGAACAAGCAGGTGGATTAATGAACCTATATACAGATGTCAAGGTGGATAGATTTATAGGAGCCTGGGAAGTACCGGCAGCAGTATTTCAATCACTAAATGCAGGTTACATCATTTTATTCGGAATGATGGTTGCTGGTTTTTGGGTTTGGTGGAAGAAAAAAGGCAAAGAGAATTCATCACTATTCAAGATGGCTTTAGGAACAATAATCATGGGACTTGGTTTCGTGTTTATGATGTTCGCATCTAAAGAGGCCGGGGCTGAACCATTTGGTAAGGCTGCTATGGTATGGATTATTTTAGCATATTTATTCCATACTATTGGAGAACTATGCGCCTCACCTGTCTCGCTTTCATTCATTACAAAATTAGCTCCGCTAAAATACGCATCTATAATGATGGGACTTTATTTTGCAGCAACAGGATTTGGAAACAAATTAGCAGGGTCAATTGGAGAAGCATCTCAGTTAGAACAGT
>JBLFXO010000313.1:0-4430 GCA_047609865.1 Arenicella sp. | reverse complement strand
CAGCTTTGGCAAGTTCAAACGAACCTAATTACGGTTATATCTGGAGTACTTCTCAATCAGGAAGCAGTATTACTAATCTTGCATTAGGAAACTATTGGGCAGAGGCCACAAATACAATTGGATGTGTTGATACGCAATTGTTCATTATTGAAGAACCTAATGTTTTGGACATTCAATTCAATTTGACGGATCCTCTTTGTGTTAATTATCAAAACGGAGAAATTGAAGCAGTCGTAACTGGCGGCACAACTCCTTATTCTTACTTCTGGCCAAATGAGAATTTCAACGGAAATCCACTGACAGGAATCGGCGGCGGACCGCAATGGTTGCAAATCACTGATTTTAATGGATGTACTCTTTCAGATAATACGGCATTAAACAATCCTCAAATCTTAAACACATCAGTGAGCTCTCAAACAAACGTGAGTTGTTTTGGGCTATCAGACGGTTCGGTGATGGTTGCCGCCAATGGTGGAACTCCGAATTACACTATTGACTGGTTAACACTTCAGAATGATGCATTCTTTATGGATGGTCTGACGGCTGGAAATTATGTAGCTGAAATAACAGACAATAACGGATGTCTATCAACATTGGTTGTTGAAATTCATCAATCTGACTCTCTGACGGTGGACGTTGTTGTAATTCAGGAAGAATTATGTTCATCTTCAAATGGCCAACTCATGGCTGACGCAGAAGGCGGAACTGGCGTAATAGATTATTTATGGACACCTAACAATCAAACTACTGTTTCAATCTCAGGCCTTACTTCAGGATTATATTCAGTTGTAATTTCAGATGAAAATGGATGTCAAGATACCGCTTTAATGATTTTGAATGACAATCCAACAGGGGCTGCCTCAGTTGGTAGTTCAACTCCTGTTCTTTGTGAAAACGGAAGTGATGGGTCGGTGAACATTGCAATGACTGGTGGATTGGCACCCTTCAATTACAACTACAGTTGCGCATGTCCTGATCAAGCCAACTTAACAGGTTTAACTGCCGGCTATTATTGGGTTGAGGTCACTGATGCGAATGGATGTTTAGACACTTTTAATTTTATCATTCAAGAAATCGCTCCTTTAGACATTGACGTGAATGCCTTAAATACACCTTCTTGTAATGGAGATTCTGATGGAGAAATTCAAACTAGTTCAAATGGAGGAACAGCGCCATACTTATACAGTTGGGATACAAATCCTGGACAAAATACACCAGATGCAATTGGTTTGAGTGTAGGAGTTTATACAGTTACCATAACTGATGATAACGGATGTACTTCTGTTACCACAGTTTCATTAAATGAGCCAGATTTATTAGATCCAAATGCTCAAGTATTGGGTAATATAATTTGTTTTGGCGATAGTGCAGGTGTTGCTTCGGCAGGACCAATGGGCGGAACAGCGCCATATAATTACTTATGGTCAAACGGTGAAACAACTCAATTGATAGATAGCCTTGGTGCTGGACATTATTTTGTTACTGTTATTGACGACAATGGTTGTCAAACAGTTGAAGACGTGGAAATCATTGAATATGCACAGGTGACAGCTGAGATTATTTATGATGACGGATTTTGCCCTGGGGATTCAGTAACTTTTAATGTTCTTACAAACGGATTAAATAACCAATATGAATTTTATTGGTTGGTTGAACAAGTCTTTCAAGCACAAAACAATACTTTCCAATATCCAATCACAGATTCGGTTGAAATTACAATTCACTTGGTGAACACAGGTAACTGCCCAACCGTGATTGATTCAACTTGGGTTGGTCCAATCTTGATGAACCCGAATAACCTTTCAGTTTTGGGAACGCCTGACTCGATTTGTTTCGGTGGTTCGGCAATCATTCAAGGGGTTATTCAGGACACTTCATATATCACCAATTCATTTTGGATAGATAGTTCTTTAATAGGAAATGGCCCTCATGTCGTGAATCCTGCTGAACCAACTTTCTACACGTATACAATCGAGAACATGTGCGGACAGCAGCTGAGTGCTTCAACTAAAATTGATGTCTTTATGCCGCCTTCTGCTTCAATTTTCGGAAACGGAACTGAGGGATGTGATAAAGTGGAAACATTTTTTGGATACAGTTATGTTAATTACGCTTACAACTTGGATGGTGTGACTTGGACGATCAATGGTGGTATTTATGATCAAGCAGACCCTATGTTGACATTTGACTATTCAACTGTTGCAAATGCTACTGCGCATATGACTTTTTCAAACGGATGTACCTTTGATTACAATGAGCAAATTGCCATAGAAGTTTACGAGAGTCCAGAAGCTGATTTCTATTTTAATCCAGACCCAGCTATTCAAAGCGAAGTAACGGAAATGGTCGATATTTCGCATGGTAACCCGCAAGAATGGGAGTGGTATTTAGAAGGTGAGTTTATTTCAAATGACGAAAGACCTTCTCATGTTTTTGAAGAGACTGGTGAGTTTGAAGTAACTCAAATTATCCATAATGAATATGGATGTTCTGATACCAATACACACATTATTGAAGTGATCGGAAGTTTCACTATTTACGTACCAAATGCTTTTACTCCTGACGGATATGGCGAAAACAATACTTTCAAACCAGTTATGAGAGATGTTCTAGTTGATGATTATGAATTCTTAATCTTCGATCGTTGGGGTGAAATCATATTCAGCACCAATGACCTTGAAAGATCATGGGATGGCGGTTATCTTGGAGATGTTGCAAGAGATGGCGTTTACATTTGGAAAATAATTGTTACTGATAATGTTGGTAAACCGCATCAATACGTGGGACATGTGACGCTCTTGAGATAGTCAACTTAAACCTTTAGATTTATCCTGAAGCCTTGAATCAAGAAATTGATTCAAGGCTTTTTTTATGACGTTTATTAATTTATCCTCTCCTCTGTTAAAAAACACACATAAAGACTTGGCAGTCAATTAGGTAGGGGTGATGGTTCGTCTACAGAAAGTACTGTTTTGTCGAATATCGAGGCCAGTTTAATCAATCGATTAATATGCGCGCATAATAAATTAACCACTTGTGTATCAGTAAGTTTTGATTACCTCAAACTGTTAACCTCTCATTTACTTAGTCGAAAAACACTTGACTCTTATTTGAAAAGAAGTATACCTTAATAGAGAACGAAATCAACAATGTTTTGACCCTTATCAAACTTTTGACCGACATCAAATAAAGGAACAAGACGATATACTTAACCAGCCTTCCGGCCCTAAAATTAATCCTATGAAAACTTTTCAAACAATTACAACAGCGGTTTTATTTAGTATTTCTGCAATCTCTTTTGCTAACGAAATTGAAATAACTAATAACAAGTCATTAAGAATAGATATAATTAATATCGAAGAACCATCATGCAATGGTGGTAACAACGGATCAGTGCTTGTAAAAGCATCTGGCGGTGAAGCACCTTATACTTTTTTATGGAACACTTTTCCGGCTCAAACTGCCCCTAAGGCAAGTCAATTAGTCGCCGGAACATACTTTGTTCAGGTCAAAGATGCTAGAGATTCAATTTTTTTCAAATCGATAAAAATTGAAGATCCAACAAGGTCTAAGATGTACACATCAAATTCTTCTGAAACTGAGATTACGGCTTCAGCTCAGGGATTGAACAGACCATATGAAATCTCTTTAAATGGTGAAGTAGTTTCAGATAATTTAGATATTTCAACTTTGGATAATGGAATTCACAAGATTATCATAACAGATGTGAATGCGTGTCAATCACAGCAATTCATTCAAATTGTAGAGCTTGAAGAAATTCCATCAGCATTTGAAAGTGAGCAAATTATTTCTAAGAACAACAGAAGTGTGGTGGTATTAAAATTACAACCGACAGTAATTACAAGCCAGAATAGCAGATTTGAAAATAAGGTAGTGATAATGTCCGATTACTAGGGTAAAGTGAAATAATATTGGGCAGTTTATTGGACGCCGAGCAAACCTAAAGTTTCGTTAGAAGCATGTTGTTCGGCCTCCTTTTTTGACTGCCCTTTACCTATTCCCCACTTTTTGTCATTGATGACAACACAAGAGGTATACTGGAATCCATTTTCTTTAGCGGCCTCATCAGTAATTTGAAATTTAATTTGAAGCTTGTTTCTCTGACTCCAAATAAGCAAAGCACTTTTAAAATCAATCTCTTGTTCAAGCACTTCATTTAAATTAATGTAATTACGAATGATTCTTTGATTGAAGATCTTTTGAGTTGTCTCGTAATCTGAATCTAGATAAAGTGCACCAATAACTGCTTCAAATGCATTTCCTTCAATCGTTGCAATTCTAATTGATCTTCCAGTTTTATACCTGATATGCTTTTCAAGTTCCAGTTCTCCACCAATTACAGAAAGCATTTTTCGGTTCACTATTTTAGCTTTCACTTTGGTTAAAAAGCCTTCGTCTTTATCAGGAAA
>JBLFXO010000312.1:0-4434 GCA_047609865.1 Arenicella sp. | reverse complement strand
ATTTCTTGTAGGCAATTGTTATCATAAATATTCGCTTGTACTCGCCCTTTAATTCCATCAACGTTTGGCTCTTTTAACCAGTAGAGCAAGGTGTTGTTTTCAGAATTGACTGGGTCAGGGACAATTCTAGCATAACGTTGAGTTGTGTCGCCACCTTGATATTGGATAGAGAAATCACCAATGTTGGGATGATTATCTAAATCTGTTGACCAATTGTTTGGAGCAGAAACAGAATCATCTTGACCTGTGAAATATTGTATTTCATCTGAAGGGATACCTACTGAAGGAGATTCAAATCCGGTTTGAAATATTAATTCTTCATTAGAATTACAATCTACTTTACATTCTTCATTCGGAATATCTTTCTTACAAGAAGAAAGAAAAATTAAAAGGAGAAACGGAAACTGAATTATTTTCATCATCATTTTATATTACACACAACAGCCAAGTATATGGCATGTAGGGACAAGATACAGATTTCGAACCGAAGTTCCGCAAAGCCACATCCTTGCATTTTGTTTTTAATTTATTCAGTTTTTAAAGCCAAATCGAGAATTTGGTGGTGATAGGGTAGAGCACCTAATATGCGTAAACAACCGAAAGCCCTATGTGCTATCATACAATGTTGTACACCGTTTCACCATTCCGGATCAAGCTCTTTTCTATATGCATCAAGTATCGTGGCTTCCTCTTCTTTTGAAATTCCAAAAGGGTTTGATTGTCCATTTTTTAGAGCTGGAAAATCACCTCCAATTGGAACAATATAATTCATTAAGTATGTTCCAATATACATATCATAATTTAAGCAGCCCCCAGAAAATTCAATTGAATATTCTTTATCGGAAATTGCCATTAGAAATAAATTATATTTATCATCGAATTCGGGATTTCTCATAAGCCCCTCATAAGCAATAGTTCTAATGGTTCCGTTTGGATATTCGATAAGTTTGAGAAGTTCCTCTTCTGTGGCGTTTTTCATAATCCATCTATTCCGGTCGTATTTTATGGGTCTCTTAGCTTCGATGCGACCATTTCCAAACGAGTTTATATGATGTTCAGTAACTAATACGCTATCTTTAATTGGTTGACTAATACCATCCCAATTATACATCCAGCTCTTTTCATAAAAAGATGAAAACGTCAAGAAAAATCCGCCAATCACAATTGCTATTACAGGGAAGGCAATTGCATACCGGCTCCCTTTTTTCTTATTTCGAATAGTATTCTTCATATGGTGTACAACGGTCTCAGCTATGAGTAGTTGTTTGGGTTAGCACTTAACTTTACAAGTACACACCATACCGAAAATCTACGAGGATTTTCAGAAGTAGGTGAGAACAAGCAATTACTTATAGCCATTGTGCTTGTTGCACATCTCAATAATTTATTTAATTACTTGAGAATTGTAATTAGTTAAATTTTAACTTACTGAATATCAGCTTTTTTTAATTTACGGATAATCTGCAAATCATTAATTTACATCAAGATTGGAGTCGCGCATCAGCTACCCGTGTTAGCTGCTGCTTATTTTATTTTTAATTCTTATTTGTCCTATAAACTCATTAGCGTCTTGGTCAAAATAGTATGTAATAGCAGTTTTGTTTTCCCTGTGTTGTATGTATAAACTTATTAAGGGTTCTTTTTCATCCTTGTCTGCAATCATTTCTTTCAGTTCGTCCCATCCATAAACGTCAAAGTATTCTTTTTGCTCTTCTGTCGTAATTCCATTGTGAATCTGTCTTGTTAGTCCAACATTATTAGAGCCGATTGATTTTTTGCAATTATTGTTTGGGTCAAGTTCTTCAATCGTACTTTTAATCAGAGGAAGTTCGAGTTTCGGGTCAGAGTAAAAATCTTCCCTATTCAGAAACATTTGAAGTAGTTTCTTCAATAACACAGTGTCATAGTCCAAGTCTTTGCTTTTGTATTCGCTTTCGTTCCGATTTACTTGAAATTCAGATAATGTCACGAATTCACTTTTCCGTGAGGTAAAAACTTTATAAATGCAGTTGTTCGTCCAACTTCGAGCAAAATAAATGATATCGTCTAAGACAAACACATTCCATTTCTCGTCCATACTCCCTGCAAAAATTCCTTTTTCAAACACACCAAATTCAGAAGTTGAAATTTCTAAATTCAGCTGATTCGTTTCAAATTGCTCAGGGAATGAAGTCGCTATTTCATACTTTCTTGTATCGTTCATTTTAGTTGCAGCCAACGTTCCGGCTAAAAAGCGTAGAAACGGTTTGGTTGGTTAAGTCTATGATTTTTAGCCATTGTTGTATTTAGTTATTTATTTTAAATCGTTGTTGCAATTCATCTAACGTCAATTTAAATCCTCCTCTTCCAACTTCATTTGAGTTAATTCTCACCGGCATTCCCTTCCTAGACTTTGGTATTAAAAAAACAGAATTATTTAACAGAATTGCTTTTTTATAAGAACTCCAAAAACAATTGAATACATGAGTCTTCCAAGTGAATTCTATATGAGTTTTAGTAAAAGTTATTGATTCATCCTTGTAAGGGATATTGCTCGCTTTTCTATGGATATCAATCAATCCAATGGTTAGGTAAACTACTTCGAATAACAACAGTATTCCAACACCAACAGTCAAAACGGGTATGCCAATTTGAAATATTTCGGGATAAAAATCTATATGTTCTTTAATATTCAAATGATTAATTAGTATAAATATTAAAAGGACAAGTATGCCAATTACAATTTCGATTAAAGGTCTCTTGTGCATGTAAATCATATAATTTTTAAAGTCCTTCTTAAATTCTTGTTCATTATAATTCACCTTAATCGTCATCACTTTTTTATTAAATACAACGGAACAAATGTATGGCATGTGCCAAAGGCGGAGCCGCGTGGAGCGCGGTGAGCGGGCGGTTTTGTGCGAGGCATATGATACATAGTGTTGTCATTTTTTTACCCGCAACCTCCACAGCCACCACATCCTCCGCATCCACTACACCCGCCATCTGCTCCACCCGCATCCGTGCTGTCTGGCGCGTCAAAATCAGAGGCATCGTTTATGGTTGTAGAAATGGTGTCGGTCGTCTCAAAGACTGGCGAAAATTGATACGCTCCAGCCGAAACAAAAAACATGTGTCCATAGTCAACTGGATATGAGAACGCATATTCTGGATTTGATATCGTGTTCTTTGAATCGCTATATTTTTCTTTTAGCCTTTCGAAGACCGTATGATTGATATTCTTGACAAGGAGAATATTGCTCCCTAGACTATAAAGCTTCTCATCGAGGTTTTCAGATTTAACTCTCATATCCTTCTTTATTTCCTCAAGATAACTCTCAATCCTCTTCTTTAATTCCAATCCGTAGGCATTTAGAGACTTTGCTCCCGAGAAGAATTGAAGTAAGCTGCTTGAATAATATCTTGACAGGTTTCTGCTATAAACATACTTCAGCTTAAAGTCCTCTGTAGTCTTAATCCCCTCAAAAGCAACCTTGACTAAATTTTCAAGACTCACTTCTAAATCTTTCGACTTTGCCAATGACTTAAGAAAAACGGCTTCATGTTTCTTTGGTCTATATTTTTCGAATTGCTCTCCTCTAGCAACGAATAGCTTTACTTTCTTTTTTCGTTTTGGGTCATTTGGACTAGCATCCTTAGGAATCACCTTTAAGACCCCTCTCAATGAAAGGTCTTGAAACGTTAACCCAGCCAGTTCATCAATCTTCACATCGTAAGGTTTTAGAACCAAAAGCACCTCCGCAGGGCTTAAATCCCTCAGTTCCTCCATAGCTTCAGTTTTAGTTTTGGGAAAACCCAGTACTTATGTCTATTCACTCTTGTAAATTGTAACTGACCAAATCTAATAGCATGTGGTGGCCAAATGTCTTCTGGCGGGTCCGTTTCAAATTCTTCTAGGTATCTGTCTTTTGACCTTTGGTACAAATCTGAATACTTGTCTTTTTCATCGGAACCACCTTTCGTTGGGCCATGATGAATCTCCCTTTTCAGCACCCCATCACAGAAATCTCTCCAGTAGGATTGTGTATAGATGAGATGAAGATGCCAGGCTTGATCTACTTGGTCTGATGGAGTGAGCGGGCCATTTGTACAACAGAGTAAAAACATGAACCTCTTATACTCATCAATGACCCTCACAGAGTAATCTAGTGTCCATCCATTTTCTCTTGACAACCTGTCTGTGAAAGTGAATTGCGAACCAACCACATCCAAGTCAAAGTCCTTTATTCTATTCCACAATTCAGTTTGCACCATCTACACGAACAATATTAATGACAACAACATGGTAAACACCACTGGTGTGTAACACATTGTATTTTGATCTTTCAAATATACCTTTTTCCGGTTACACACTTTTAGCCTAGAAACTGGTCAATAAATTACCTTATCGAAATAATTTCAATTAGTAGTGCAGACGCTAATCATAGCAAGATA
>JBLFXO010000311.1:0-4438 GCA_047609865.1 Arenicella sp. | reverse complement strand
ATTCTTTCAAAAATATAGTCTGATGCAAGTGCCGATGACTACGAGTGTCCTACTGTAGTTACTGATAAAGAACACAAATCTTGTGGCCAATCTCGATTTGGATGTTGGACATGCACCGTAGTGAGTGAAGATAAATCAATGAAGGCTTTAGTCGATAAGGGACAAGAATGGATGGAGCCTTTAATGAAATATCGAAACGCTCTTGTTAAAGGACGGAATTTAAGCGAGAATCGATCCGGTAAAAGAAGAAATGGATTAGAAGCTATCACCGATGACGGACATAAACAAGGAGCTTATGCAGATACTTACAGAGCCAAACTTTTAAGGGAATTGTTAACGATCCAACGTGACATTCAAAAAGAAAAGCCAGAGATTACATTAATTACAAATCAAGAGTTAATTGCAATTCAAGTTACATGGACTCGAGATGGGCTTTTTGATTTTCATGTAGGTAAGATCTATCGTGATGTTTACCAAAAAAATATTTCTACCAACAACATGAAGTCTTTAGGTCAAACAGAACGTCGTCTCTTGAACGAAGTATGTAAAGAACAGCCTGAATATTATCACCTCATTGATAATCTGATTGAGATTCAGGAATCAAAAACATTATTGATTTCAAAGTATGGTCTGCACAATGATGTAGAGAAGCAGATCGAACGTTTTGTCACAAAGAATTAGAGGATGAGGATCGAAAATGTCAAACTGAATAACTTCCGAATCTATAACGGAGACAACGAAATTTCTTTCAATAATAAGAAGGGAAAGAATGTGTCTTTAATTGCTGGAAAGAATGGTTTTGGTAAAACGACCTTTCTTACTTCCTTGATTTGGGGGCTCTATGGCAACTTGATGGCTCAAGTAGAAGAAAAGTACAAGAAAGATATTAAGAGTGCTGGTGGTTATGATGAATACCTAAATAAACTCTTGAACAATTCTGTTCTTAATGCGTTTGAATCAAATGAAATAAGTGCCGCCAAATGTGAAGTTCAGATTGATCTTGTGGATGTAATGATCCCATCTATACCGTGTAAAAAAGTAGTGATAAAGAGATCTTTCGACTACAAAAGCAAAAAGGAGTCGCTTAAAATATTAATTGATGGACAGGAAAATGAATTAACCAAAGAAGTTGGTTATGAAGTGTTCATCAATGACTTTATTCTACCAAGAGAAATTGCAAAATTCTTTTTCTTCGATGCAGAGAAAATAGTGACTTTGGCTGAAGCTAAATCGAAGAGTGAATTACGTTCTTTATCCAAAGCATACTCAGAGGTTTTAGGAATTAAAAAATACGAAGATTTAAAACTTAATTTGAATACACTTCTCACGAAATTGAGGAGAGGAGGTGTTTCTAAAGTAAATAAAGAACGCTTAGATGAACTTATAGAGCAAGATCGTCAGATCTCCGGGTTGATTGACAAGAATGAATCCGATCAGCGTGATATAGAAGAAGAAATTACACTGTATAATACACGTTTAGACGCTATTCAAGAGCAATTGATCCGAGAAGGGAATGCAATCACACTGGAGCAGTTAAAAGAGCTTAAGGATGAGCGCGATCAATTGAAAAAAGATCATGAAGCTTCAAAGGGAGAATTGAAAAAACTGATGGACATTGTCCCGATAGTAATTGCAGGCCCTCGTTTGAAGGAATTGGTTGATCAGATCAAGAAGGAAATGAAAATTAAAAATGCTTCTTTGGATAAAGCTGCATTGGCACTTGAGTTTGATGCGTTCGGTAATGAATTCTCTTCTGGTCTTGAGAGTATGTTTGACGATAAGAGTTTAGCGGCTCAAATGAATAAGTACTTCTCACAATTGGCTGATGCTAGATTAAATAAGTTGAAAGATGTTAGTTCCGATGAGATTTTATTGGATTTTGATGATGAAACAGCAAGATCAATTATCGCAACTTACAGCTATATCCAAGACTCATTCAAGAAACAATTTGAAGGAATTGTGAAACGGGAGAAAGAGATACGACAAGCTGTAGGTAGAGTTCAGAAGAAAATTAAAGAAGGAGAAGCAAGAAAGGATAATCCTTTGGCTCAAAAACTGAGAGTAGATAAAAATGATTTAGACGAGAAGGTGGAAACACTTCTAGCAAAAAAAGTCGAATTGATAGAAGAACTTGGTGGATTGAAAACACACCATGCATCCAATCACAAAGTACTATCTGAATATGAGAAGAACTTCAATCTTGTTGCTACAGATCAAAAGAAATACGATGTTACGATTGAGTTGCTTGACAAGCTGAATGTTTTAACAGCTCGGATCAAAGAAGAGAAGAAGTATTCTTTACAAAAATCCATCTTGCTTGGTTTGAAAAAACTAATGCATAAGGATGACTTTGTTTCCAATGTTCAAGTGCGTATTGAAGAAGATGTAATGGACATCGATCTGTTGGATCGGCATGGAAAAGTAATTGACAAGGATACCTTATCTAAGGGAGAGCAACAATTGTACGCTACGGCCTTATTGAAGGCCTTGGTGGATGAATCTGGCATCGATTTCCCTGTATTTATTGATAGCCCGTTACAGAAGTTTGATAAAGAACATTCAAATAATGTAATCCAGCAATTTTATCCTACAATTTCTGAACAGGTGGTGTTGTTTCCGCTATTGGAAAAAGAGCTTTCCAAGAAGGAATATGATTTATTAAATCGTTATTTATCAGGAGTTTACCTAATTGGAAATGGGTCTAAAGGTTCTTCTGTTGAAGAATGCAAAGTAACCGAATTATTTACCAAATTTAATGAGCAGCATGTTCTCGCATATTAAAACCAGCCAGGAAAACAAAGAGGTTGTTACAAAGTTAACAAGTATGCTCGGTTTAGGAGCCGAGAATGTGATCGCTCGTATTGCATTAGGGTATTCTTTGGCACAAAATATAAAATTAGATTTGGCTGATTCACTAGATTCTGGAGGAAAAGAATATTCTAAAAGTGTTTTGTTTGGAGATTACTTTGATTTATATATCGGAATGATTTGTACGATGTACGGCAAGCATATCAGCGATGCAAACATTGGTAAATTAGTAAAGCTACATTTAGATGATGGCTTGAGTTTGATCAAGAAGTCAGAGCCATCTGACCTTTTTATTTTATTAAATGGGAATATTAGCTAGAATTAAACTTCGGTTAGTTAAACTTCCATTCCTTGTCAAATCCCATATTAACAGCGATTTCAAAGTGCTGTAAATAAGCCTCATTGAATTTTAATTTAAAATTTTCAATGCTCAAGTTGAGTAGTTCGTTCTTGTTAACTTTTAACAGATTACAATACTGCACTAATAATTCAGGATTACCAATCGCAATTATGTGCTGTAGAAAAATGTACTGAAGTTTAGCGAATTTAACCAAGTAATCCTTTGATGGTAGCCTATTGTTTTTTGAGCTATTGGCACTCCTGTCAATAGGGTGGGTATTCCATATTTCATCGTGAGAAAAGTAACTCCATGGAAGGAAGTGGTCTATACTGAGATTTTCAATTTTCTTAAGTTTCTTACATTCAAAAATATCAGTAATTCCCGGGTTTAACGTAATAAATCCCTTCCAAATTTTTGTTGCCTTATTTAGAGAACGAGAATTAGGCTTGCTCAGCTTAATACTAATATTAGGAATATTTGAATTCCTTTTTTCTAAGAATTGAGTTAATTTAAAAAGGGTAAAGGATTCCAGAATTCCAGAATTAGTTTGGATCATTTTTTTTATTTCTGAGTTGAGAATGATCAATCTGTTATTAGAATCAATAATATAAGGTGTATGGTCTTTTTTGGTGTTTTGAATATTAAGAATTGAGCCATTTACTAGATGGTCCTTTAGTCCCATCGTTTCTAGTGAAAACCAAGGTCTGATGAAACGATACGGGACGTATTTAGTGATTTTTTGAGAGATACGATTAATTGTTTTGTTATCGACTTCTTTTCTTAAGAAAGATTGTAGTTTTTTCTCTGTAATATTATCATCTAATTGAAACTCTTTTTTAAGCTCAGTAGTATAGTTGACAATTTGATCCTGCTTACCAAAGGAGAGCTTAAAATAGTTTATCGGATACCACATTTTTGTGATCATTTTAATCACAATATCATCAAATGTTATTGTCCTCTGATCTTTTTCAATCACCAACTCCATAATCGCCAGCCACCAAAAGTATTTATAACTATTTGTTGAGTTTTCAAAGACGGAATTGAGTATTGGGTCACCCTTCATCCTATTTTTTATTCAATTCCCAAAAAGCTTTATCCTTAATCAATAATGGTTCAGAACCAGCAAGATTTACAATACTGTGGTGCTTCTCAAGTCCTTTTATTGTTTTCATTAAATTGTCTCTTTGATCTTTCGAATTAATCGAAAACAGCGATTCAATCTCTCTCGTTTTAATTTCATTTACACGGTGAATTACCCATGTCAAAATATAATTCGAGTAATCATTTTCT
>JBLFXO010000310.1:0-4447 GCA_047609865.1 Arenicella sp. | reverse complement strand
CTCAACAATGTGTTAAGATGTTGTTCAGAGGTATATTCTGAATGGTCACCCTATGTCACCTAGTTTTTATTTTTTTCTGTACTTTGGGTGACCTTTCAATTTTTAACGGATATATACAATTAGATAGAGTGAGCGCAGAACATGAAATAACGGCTGAAATACTCCAAAAAATCAGACTGCAGGATCGTAAAACACTATCTGACATTTATAAAGAGGTATATCCCATGGTTGAAAAATATATTCTAGACAATAGCGGAAACGGAGATGATGCTCAAGACATTTTTCAGGATGCCTATTATATTCTTATTAAAAAGGTAGAGGATGTTTCATTTCAATTGACTTCAAAACTCAGTACGTTCTTATTTGGAATAAGCAAGAACCTATGGTTGAAGAAACTCACCAAAAAACAATTAGATAAAGCTGACTATTCAAATGAAATTCAATCTGAGCTTATAAGTGAAGATGAAGAGTTGAAGTTGAGTAAGAATAAGGCCATGAAAAAATGCATTGATTTATTGGGTGAGCCTTGCAAAACTATTATCGTACAATTCTATTTCTTGCAAACTTCAATGAAAGAGATTGCAGAGATGTTGCACTATACCAATGCCAACAATGCCAAGAATCAAAAGTATAAGTGTTTTGTTCGATTGAAAAAGATGATGCTTAAAGAAAGGGATGGAGAATGAGTGAAGAAGAAAAAATAGCATTATTTGATGCCTATACAAGAGATGAAATGTCTGATTCAGAAAAATCTGATTTTGAAGAACAATTAGCTCAATCTCCAGAATTCAAAACTGAATTTGAAGCATACCTGTCATTTTCTAAGGAGATTAAAGAAGGCGAAGAATACGGAAAGATCACATCCACTTTAAGAGAAATTCATAAGGATGTAAGTAAACCTAAAAAGTTATTTTTCATTCAAGCTAAATTTTGGATTCCATTAGCGGCGGCGGCTGCAGTGATGATCGTTTTCATGGCTGTTCCGGACATGATGGGAATGGGTGGAGAAACAGCTTCAGATAACAATGCAAACATGGCTGAAGAAGACATGAACTATTTGGGAAATGATGACGCTGATGACGTCATGTCCGAAGAAGGAGCAGATGAAGGACCTGATGAGGAATTTGAAACTGATTCGTTAGAATTTAATGCTGAGAGTGAAGATAAGTCAGAATTAAACTTAGCATTAGATTATGTCGCTCAACTTGTTCCGAAAGGAACTTGCTTTCCTATATCAAATCAAGGATACTTCATTACCGCCAAGCATTTGGTGCATAAAAGACGATATGTGAAGTTGCAACAAAGAGATTTAGACATTGCCTTCAATACAGAGGTAATTTACAGAGATTCTGTTTTGGATTTCGCGATATTAAAATGCTCTGATAAAAATGCAGATTTATTAGAAAGAGTTCCGTTTAGAATGGTGAAGAATCAACCTTCATTAGGAGATGATGTCTTCACACTTGGATATCCAAAAGCTGACATTGTTTATACAAAGGGAGATGTCTCTTCAGAGAATGGCTTTAGATCAGACTCTATGACATATCAAATCTCAATGCCAGCGAATCCAGGAAACAGTGGAGCTCCATTATTTACGAGAGGCGGTGACTTAGCCGGCTTTATCATAGCTAACAACTCTAAAAAACAGTCAGTTACTTACGTTATAAAACCTGAATACATTTCAGATAGAATAGCTGGCCTTCAAGAAAGCTTTGAAATCAGCATGAAATCAAATTACAGCAGTCGTATCAAGCAGACCTCCAGCATGATAAAAAAGTACCGCCCATTCATTTTTGAGGTGCACTAAAACACCTTCGCTGCACCGTTTCCAGATCAATCCGCTCTAAAACATCACATAAAAAACTCATTCAACATCTTGATTTTCAGATATCTTAAAATTAATTTAAATTTTATTTGGTAGTTTGATTATTTTTTAAATACATTTGCAGTGTACTATTATACTAATACACTGTTTTATGATACGATTTGATAATTTTAGTTTTGCCTACCATAAGAAGTTCCCGATTTATACAGACCTCAATTTAGAGCTGGCAGAAGGGAAAATTTATGGCCTATTTGGCAAAAACGGCGCAGGTAAATCTACGCTCCTAAAAAACATTACGGGAACAAATCGACCAGTGTCGGGAGAAGTAAAAGTGAATGATCAAACTCCGCATAAAAGAAAGCCTTCCTTTTTGGGTGATCTCTTTATGATTCCTGAAGAAGTTTATGTGCCACCAATTAACCCGAAGAAATTTGTAAAAATTTATGGGTCATTTTATCCTAAGTTTTCTCAAGAACAGTTCAATGAATATATTGCAATGCTAGAAGTACCGGATACAAAGAACTTGACAAAGCTTTCATTCGGACAACAGAAAAAATTCTTTATCGCTTTTGGCCTGGCATGCAATACTCGAACAGTAATCTTAGATGAACCAACAAACGGCCTAGACATTCCATCAAAAAGTCAGTTCAGAAAACTGATGGCGAAAACAATTGATGACGATAAAATTTTCATCATCTCAACTCATCAGGTAAGAGATTTAGACAATATTCTTGATCACATTATTATAGTTAATCAAGGCAAAGTATTGCTGAATGAGACTATTTACGGAATTGAACAAAAACTTGCATTCAATTTTTATCCTTCAAAGCCTTCCGCTGAGACAGCTCTTGCCATTGATGAAGTCATTGGTGGATATGCTGTAATGGAAGAAAACAAGAATAATGAAGAAACCAATATTAACCTTGAGCAACTCTTTAATACATCAATAGTTAACGCTCAAGGAGTCCAACAATTATTTAATTCTTAACAAACATGCACGAAATAATCAACTTAAAACGCTTCTACTTCTCATTTTTGAGACTAATCTCAGAAAAAGGAATCAAAATGCTAGGTAGCATACTCATCTTAGTTATTCTTGCTTTTTTACTCATGAACATTGAGATTGGACCCGCAATTTACCATGAACTACAAATTGCATTTTTAGTCTTAGGCCTTAGCTTTGGTCCAGTTCTGTTCATGCATATCGTTTCCGGAGAAATGTCCACAAATTCAAAAGGAACCGCATACCTGCTTCTTCCAAACTCCATTTTTGAGAAATGGTTTTTGAATAGCATTGTCTCTTTGGTCATGTTCTTTGTAATTTTTTGCAGTTTATATTTCTTTTTAGACCTTCTGATGATAGAAATCATAACATCAAAACTGAATTTACCTGCAGGAACAATTACTCCAGTCACATTTTTCGATCATAACACTTACATAGGATTTATGTTCGGGGCTGCCATTTCTCAAGGAGTGGTATTAGGTTCGCTTTATTTTAATAAAAATAACTTGATTTACTCTCTGCTCTCCATGTTCGGCCTGTTCATTTTTATATTCATTATGAATCATTTTTCAGCCAACTTCTTTTTTGAAGAGCCAATTTTCTTTGGAAATTCAGCACCATTTGCTGGTGTGCAAATAGAAAGTCCAACAAGTTTGTCTGGTGGATTTGGAATTGAGAATCCCATGAGTAAAGCTGCAATAACTTCCCTTATTTTTGCCCCATTCATTATCGCATTCTCAGGTATATACTTTCTGAGACTAAAAGAGAAGGAACTATAGGTATGGACTTTAAACAAAGACAAACAATCTATTTACAGATTGCCCGCAGTATCAGTGAGAAGATACTTCAGGGTGAATATTTGGAAGAGGCCAAAATCCCAAGCATAAGAACGACCGCCGTTGACTTTCAAGTAAACCCTAATACAGTTCAGAGAACCTACGAGTTTCTTACCAATGAAAATATAATTTATACTCAAAGAGGCTTGGGGTACTTTGTCAGCAATGGGGCAAAAAAAATAATTCTGAACTCAAGAAAGAAGGATTTTTTAGATGATCAGCTGCCAGTTGTTCTAAAAAACATGCTTCTGCTTGATATTGATTTAGAAATATTAATAAAAACATATAATAACCTTAAAAATACGCCAGATGAAAACATCAATTAAGTTACTTCTTTCATTGCTCGTCATAGTTATTGGAATACTATCATTTGTGAACTACAGTCTAGCACAGCAGTACTCATTAATTGATACAGAGGATAAGTTTTATGAATACGACAAATACCTAGATCTTTCATTCGAATCAATTGAATTAAATGGAGGTAATAGAGTTCAGGTCCTTGTTGAAAAAGGAGAAGAAAACGCGCTTTACATTCATAAAGAAATGAAAGAAGAAGTTCAATTTAAAGCAGAACAAAGTAAATTACTTATCAATTTTAATGGAGATTATACTGATTCAATTAATGCTCCTGAAACCATTGATACCTATTTTTATAAGGCTCAAGTCGTGATTACGTATCAAAATTTGAAAAGCCTTAAAGCTCTTAATAGTCAATTGGTATTTGATTATGAAACTCAAAAAACACCTCTCGACTTGAGTTGCGAGGGCAGTACTTGGTTACAA
>JBLFXO010000309.1:0-4447 GCA_047609865.1 Arenicella sp. | reverse complement strand
TTAAAAGTCAGCTTGAAAGAAATAAGGAATTGCTAGAGTCTATTGGGCGAGCAGAGTCCGACCTCTATTCGAGAGTGATATTGAGAATGCTTGAGGAGTCCCCAACTTCTTATGGATATGCCGATTATGCTGCCACAAATTACAGATTAGAAAGATTTTCAATTGCCGCTCAGTATTACCAAAAAGCACTTGAAGTACAACAAGACTCTTCATCACTTGATATTTGGCGATATAAATTAGCTGTCTCTTACTATGGAGCAAAAGAGTATAGAAAGGCGTTTAAAAGTGCAAAATTGGTGAATGGTGAAAATGAAGCTCTTGCTTTGAAATTGTCAGGAGATTGTATTGCTCTTTTGGCAAGTGAATGTGGTAACTCAACCTTTGAACGGAATGCTAATTATTGGCTGGCTAATGATTATTATTTAAAGGCGAAATTTCTTGGATTGAATGTCTCTGGGAAAGAGTACTTGAGTAATGCACCTGCCGCAACTGAGGTTTTTGAGCAGGGATTGAAAATTGGGGATGCGTATTATTTAGACTGTTGGAAAGTGAAGACCGTGATCAGGTAAGTTGGAAAACGTTTCCTCTTAATCGCCCTCCGAAGGGAGAAAGCCAAAACCTGAAAGCAGTATTGTTAATCTTCCTTGCCTTTCCTCAACAACTTAAGCGGACGCTCCATCATTATGAATAATCCAACAAAGATTAGAATGAGAATAGAGGAGACGATTGTTTTTAAAACCAATGACCCATAATCAATGAAGTATCCGATTGAGAAAAGGACAAGAGCCGTTACAATGTAAAGCCCAGCTTTTCTTATGTTATATTTTATTGGATAATACTTCTGACCTAAAAAGTGAGAGGCAATCATCATTGAAAAGTAAACTGCTAGAGTTGTCCAGGCGGCACCCATATATCCCATACTTGGAATCAAGGCGAAGTTGAGCGCAAGAGTTATAATAGCCCCGCCAATGGCTATATAAGCTCCGAATTTTGTTTTATCTGCAAGTTTATACCAAATAGATTGATTGTAATAAATCCCTAAGCAAATGTTAGCGAACAAGAGAATTGGAACCACTTTTAAACCTTCATGAAAATCAGGATTAGGAATAAACCATTTAAATAAATCCAGATTCAGGGAAATCACCAAAAACATCAAAGCCACAATTGCAATGAAATAGGTCATCACCTTAGAATATACTTTGTCTTTATCTTCAGTTTTTTCTTGAGCAAAAAAGAAGGGTTCTGCAGCATATCTGAATGCTTGAATAAATAGTGTGATAAGGATGGAAAGCTTATAATTGGCAGAATATATTCCAACTTGTTCTTGGGCATATTTGAGGTTTTCGGCCGTACCATCCCCCATTAGTAATCGTTTTATTAGAATTCGATCAACGGTCTCGTTAATAATGCCTGCGAAGCCAGCAATTGCTAATGGCAAGGCGAAAATGAGCATTGCTTTAGAAAGGGCCTTGTCCCAAATAAACCTAAAAGTAGAAACTTCTTTGTAAAGCATTAGGGGTTTAACAAGAGTTGAAATCAGATTGGCTAAAAAGATAAACCCAATTCCCATTGATAGATCTGGTTGCGATTTGTCCCAGAACCCAAGAATGAAAATCAAGTTAAAAATGATGTTCACTGCAATAGAGGTTAGCTGAATGGTTGCAAACTTTTTAGCTTTATTTTGAAATCTTAATTTGGCTAAAAAGAGAGAAGTTGTGGCATCTACAGCCAGAATTGCTCCGAACCAAATAACGAAAGTTTTGTAATCAGGATAACCCATCCAATCAGCAATTGATTGAGCAAAAACCACTACCGTAACTAGGAAAATGGCACTGAGTCCAATAACTATGGATGCAGCTTGATTAAAGGTTTTTTCCTTGTCTTCAGCTTTATTAATGAACCTAAAAAAAGTGGTTTCCAAACCAAAGGTTAGCAGCACAATGAAAAAGGCGACAAAAGCATAAAACTCACTGATGACTCCATAATCTGATTTGCCAAACCCGAGAACGGGATGAGTATGTAGCGGAACCAGCAAATAATTCAGCAATCTTCCCAAAATTGAGGAGACTCCGTAAATGGCCGTTTGGCCCGCTAGTTTTTTTATTACACTCACTATGTTCGCGGTTGATTGGTTAAAGGGTTATTAGATTTCCGGCACGGTGCCCTGACTCAAAAGAGTTTGGGTGATCCCGATAGCTATCGGGACTTAGCCCCGAATCGGTTTTTATTTTCTAAACTGTGCTTTTCTTTTTTCTACAAATGCCGTTGTTCCTTCTACAAATTCAGGAGTTCCGAAGCACTTTCCAAATTCTTCAATTTCGGCTTTCATTCCGTCAACACCATCTACATAATTAGCATTGATTGCTCTTATTGCAGCACCAATTGCGTTTGGTGAATTCTTTAAAATCTTACTAGCAATTTTGTTGGCCAAATCCATTAACTCAGCTTGCGGCACAACATGATTCACTAATCCCCATGATTTGGCATCATCTGCTGATATCATCCCGGCGGTTGTCACCATCTCCATTGCTTTTCCTCTGCCAACTAATTGTGCTAAACGTTGAGTTCCACCATATCCCGGAATCACTCCCAAAGAAACTTCAGGTAAACCTAAACGTGCATTATCGGATGCTACTCTGATGTGAGCACACATTGCTAATTCTAATCCTCCTCCTAATGCAAATCCGTTTACGGCAGCAATAACTGGAGTAGTCATGTTTTCAATAAAGTTGAACAATAAATCATGTCCTTTTGCACTTAGTTCTTTTCCTTTATCAACTGAGAAATCTGCAAATTCTTTAATATCTGCTCCAGCAACGAAGGCTTTTTCACCTGATCCGGTTAGAATAACAACACCAACATTGGCATCATCATTTGCTGCACTTAAGGCTTGATTCAATTCAGAAATCGTGTCTTTGTTCAGCGCATTTAATTGATTTGGACGATTGATTGTGATCGTTACGATATGTCCTTCTTGTTCGCTTAGGATATTGTTCATTTTGTTTTATTTATAGTTCGGCACACTTCGGTCCCGAAAGCTATCGGGATCAGCCACCTAGTGGTTGTTTATAATATGAGTCGTATTCACTCGCGTTTTATAAATAGAAAGGACATTGAGGCTCTCGAAATGCCCTTTCGTTCATGTTCAACCTATAAAATTACAGAATGTTGTGTGGCAGAGAGGAAGAAGGAGGGATTTTTGTAAACAGTTTTTTGTGTGCTGGGATTGAGGGATTATTTGCCGGTCTCAAACATGATTTATCATTATCCAGATTTCATCAATCGCTTTGTCTCGATCTTCTTTTTCTGGCAAGAATTCATAAGGGTATTCAATAATTTGACAAATGAAGAAATGTGCGATATCCTTAATCCTTACACCATGATTTCTTGCAATTCTACTTCCATCTGATTCATCATAGTCATGGTAGAAATCAAATGATTGATGTACCGGTCTTTTTAATTCCTCCAATGCCTGATTTGTAAATAGCAAGAGATGCTTGCCACAAATGCCAAGAATGGGTTCTTTACCATGAAGTGTCGCCCAGTTTTCTGTAGAAGGTGTGCGAGAGGCAGTTAGAGCGAAGACATAAGAGTCGGCTATATGAACTCTCATGTGATCGGTTTGGTCCGGAATCATTCCCCCATTTCGTAAAATTATTTCACATGCTAAAAAGCAAGCCAATCTATCCATATAATTTGTACGGGCGAGAGCAATAAGAATCTCAAGGTTATCTGGGTCCGCATAAAGAGCCTCTGAAAGTGCTCCTCCTTTGAGTTCAAATATCTTGCTGTAGCCCCATTCTTTCAATGAATCTTCCATTTTGTCGACCTTACGAATCAAATCATTTAATCTGATGAACTCTTTGGCCTCTTCTTCTGTAATGGGCTTCATGATTTGATTGTTCTCCGTTTTTAGAATCAATTCGTTTGGCAGCGCCGGGTCTACATGAAGAAATTGTATCCAATTGTCAACTAACAAGTCATGATCTATGAAATAAGCATCCAGAGTTGATCTAGTTCCCTCACCTATGTGAAGATTATGGAGAGTTCGGGTTGTGACTTTGATTTTTTTCTTGCCTTCTTCTTCCACTCTAAAAATGGTCTTAAGTGTCTTGTGTGATTTCTCTTCATAGAACCAATGTCCGAGATAGTTTTCTTCCTCCTTTTCGGTTCTTGGTTCTTTTTCTAGTAAACTAACGGACGCCTTAATTCGATTGAAGAGGTATAAGTCTTTCGGAGTTATTCTTGTTGAATCTCGAGGGTAAGTCAAATCAGTATATGATTTAGGGACCTGAAAAAGTGCTGGTGAAAGCAAGGTGTCTTTAAAGTAAATGGCGGCAGTGCTTCGCCACCAGCCTGACCATCCGGGATAAATGCGTGGGTCTTCTTCATATTTTAAAACCATTCCAGGAATTATTTCGCTTGCTTCTGCTTGCCAATCAGGGAG
>JBLFXO010000308.1:0-4471 GCA_047609865.1 Arenicella sp. | reverse complement strand
ACCGGCTTCTCTCCTCTCCCGAGTACCAAGCTCCCATTCCCAAGCACCGTGGTTGCTAGTACAAATGATCATGTTACTGAAATGGTACGGTCAAAACAGTTCGCAAAAGACTGGGGAAGTGAACTCCACATCCTTAAAAAAGCAGGACACATTGAACCAAAAAGCGGCTTTGGAGAATGGCCTGTAGGATTGGAATTATTGAAAGAATTAGAAGATAATCTCTAAACAAGCATCAGAACCTTCTCGAATTTAAAATTATTTTCAAGCCTACACCATCCATTAATCCTAGAAAAACAACATACATCAGAATCTAATACATAACTTTCTTAGGTAAAAATTTGGAACACATAAGAAACCAATGTATCTTTGACCTATGTATTCTTCAGAATTAATAAAAGGAACATTAAAAACCATAATCCTTAACCTATTGAAAGATGGGAACAAAATGTATGGTTATGAGATCACTCAGAAGGTCAAAGAAATGACATCTGAAAAAATTCAAATTACTGAAGGGGCACTTTATCCAACACTTCATGCACTCGAGAAGCAGGGAGATGTGACAACGGAGAAGGTATATATTGGGAAACGCGTTCGCAAATACTACATTCTTACGGATCAAGGAAAAAAGACTGTCTCTGAACGAATTACTGAGTTGACCGATTTCATGAGCACCATGCGTTCTTTGTTGGATTTAGATTTGTCGGTTAAAAATGTATAAGATAACAGACAATCAGGTTGATTTTATTTTAAATGATATAGAGGAAAGAGGTGTTACGACTGAAGACGTCAGGTATAACATATTGGACCACGTCTGCTGTATTATAGAGAATGAGATGAAAGGTGAAATGAACTTTAAGGAGTTCTACAGGAGTACTATTGCCAGATTTTACAGAAAACAATTGGGGGAAATTGAAGAAGAAACCCAAATATTATTAACATTTAAAAATTATCACGCTATGAAACGCACATTAAAAATATCAGGAATTATAAGTATCATTTTATTCATTGTTGGAATCATTTTTAAAACCATGCACTGGCCAGGAGCTTCTGTCATGATTTTACTAGGATTAGTCTTTTTCAGCTTAGTCTTTATTCCACTCAATATTGTATTAAAGTTTCAAGATGACAAAGAGAAGAAGAACAGAATAATAATGACACTCGGCTTAATTACCGCCAGTGTAGCTTCAATTGGAGTCTTATTTAAAATCATGCACTGGCCGGCAGCGGGTATCCTATTGTTCTCAAGCCTTTTAGTATTTATGGTAATATTCATACCAATCTACTTCATAATTAAGTTCAAGGATCCTGAAACAAAGTTCACTGCAATCATTAATACAACCTTCATGCTTGCCGCTGCAGGAATGGTCTTTGCCTTAGTAAACTTGGGACATGCTCATGAGCACTTTGAAGAAAGTGAAGAAGTTGAAAACACTGAGAGTCAAGAGGATTCAGCGGCAACATCTGAAATCGAAAAAGAGACCCTCCGCTGGGAAGCTTAAATCATAAGAAGAAGTCTTTTTGTATTCCTATTCCGTGGTGGCTCAGCTGCTGCGGAATTCTGGAATAAAAACAAGCCCAAACGAATCAAGATGACCTTTTACAAGCCCTATTTAATTTCAATATTATCCTTATTTCTAATTTCTTGCTCTACTGAATCTAACGAAATAATTCTAGAAGAACTGGAGAATGAAATAATTGAAGAGACTGAAAATGAGACAATCCCATTGGAACTTGACTCCCTCTATGCTAAGTATGAAGTTGAAGGTTCATTTATTTTGGTGGATTTAGAGAACGATCAAAAATCAGTCTACAATGATCCAGATATTTACGTTGAGAGAACACCAGCCTCCACTTTCAAGATCTGTAATTCAATAATAGGTTTAGAAACAGGAGTAATTACAGATGAAAATTTCATAATAGAATGGGATGGCGTAGAAAGAAGAATCCCCTCATGGAATCAGGATAACGATTTAGGCATGGCACTCCAAAATTCAACAGTTTGGTATTATCAAGAAGTCGCTAGGCGAATTGACACCGTTCAAATGCAGTTTTGGCTTCACAAACTTGATTACGGAAATAAGAACATGGGTGATGAAGTTGATCAGTTCTGGTTGAATGGTGACATAAGCATTTCACCAATGCAACAGGCTGGGTTCCTAGAAAGTATAATAAATAGAACCTTAGAAGTTTCAGACCGCACCATTGACATCCTAGAAGACATCATGACGTATGATTCTACTGACAACTATATCATTAGAGCAAAAACTGGTTGGGGATTTGTAGATAATGAAGATATTGGCTGGTTCATAGGTTGGATTGAGAAAGATGAAAAGGAATACGTTTTTGTTAATTGCATTCAAACGGCAACCCTTAATGATCAATTTGGTAAGGCTAGAATTGATATTGTTTATGAAGTTCTTAGACAAGAAGGTTTGATAGAGAATTAGAGAACGATCGAGACTTCAACTAAATATAAAATCATTCAACTTTACAATAAGAAAATTGCCAAAAAAGGGGAGCATGTAAGCTTATCTTTTCACGCCTTTTTCCCCAATAAAAACAACAATCCAAAACTACTCATGGGGGTTGCCGAGTGGTGGATAAAACGAATCAGCCGGATCATTTCGAAAAGGCAGTTAAGATTAAGAAAATGATTGAAACGAAAATAATAGTTTTAACTTTACCTATCTTTGACAGACGTTGAGATAGACGGAAACAAAATGTAAATCTCAGTTGTTCTTTTGCCCTATGCACGAAGCCCAGAATAAAGACAATAGCAAGCAACAGTTCGCAACCTTGGATGATATTAACGCGATTGTGCTGGTATCGGATAAAAATGGACAGATCATCTTTGCCAATAAAGCAATTAAAGACATTCTTGGATATGAGCCAGAAGAACTAATTGGTGATGGTTGGTGGAAATTGACCACATCCAAATTAGACAGCAAAGCTCGAAAATCAGCAACAATATCATTGGCTAAAGGAGAATCAAGCTTGAAAGACCGACATCTTTATGAAAATGCGCTTGCCACAAAAGACGGACGTCTTGTCTGGACACAATGGACAAACACCATAAATGCTCATGGTCACTTGGTTGGAATTGCCCAGGATATAACTCAGAAGAAAGAGTTAGAGAGAGAACTTATTGAAAAGAATAAAGAGAACGAACTGCTTCTTAAGGAGATTCATCACCGTGTAAAAAACAACTTACAAATCATTAGTAGCATGCTGAATCTTCAGTTCAATTCTATTGATGACCCTAGGGTTCGGGAGGCTTTGGACAAAAGCAGGAATCGAATCAATTCAATGGCCCTTATTCATTCCAAAATATATCTTTCAAAAAACCTGGCCTCTATTGACTTTGATGATTACATGAAGGAGCTCACCAGAGCAATCAAAAGCGGCTATTCATTTAATGAAGATATCAAACTCGAACTAAAAGGATTAGGAGTAGTTTTTGACATTGACCTTGCCATTAATCTTGGACTTATTCTCACAGAATTAATATCAAACGCTTATAAACATGCTTTCAAAGAGTCGGCTGAAGGTAGAATTAGCATAGAGCTAAAAACGCTGAAATTCAATAAATATCAGTTAATCGTTGAAGACAATGGTGAGGGAATCGCAAGTAAAGAACTTCACGAACAAGACACCTTAGGGCTCGAAATCGTTGATGCCCTTGTTGAACAAATTAACGGAACGATTGAAACAGATTCCACTTCTGGATTGAAGTATGTGATAACATTTGAAGTTTAATTAAAGTCCTCTGATCACGTCAACCTTATGTGGATAATTCAAGTGGATATGAATTAGAGGTGTATCACTTATCTGTAAATCTTATTATATTAACTCCTATGAAAATCAAATCAATAATTCTCTTCACCTTCTTCTCTTGCGTAAGCGTTTCACAGGCTCCAACAAACATCAAAGTCAATATAAACAAGTCCGGTACATCTGAAAAGTCAGAGCTAAGTCTCTTTCATCTTAACCACGTTCTTTACATCAAAGCCTTCGTTTTATCGAACATCTACTCTTCAGTGACAGCTGTTGAAATGGCTTTTATTAGTAATTCACTCCTCAAAAATCTGAATGAAGGGAAAAGGATTCAATTCATTATTTCTACTGGACAAAAGGTAGACTATCGGTTAGCCTTGTTCACAGCAAAAAATAAAGGTCTAGAGATGCTAGTGATTTTGACAAACTTCAATCCCCAGAAAGGTGTTTTCGAGAAGAAAATGAAAGATGATCATTATGCTGCCACTGCAGATATCTCAGGAAAAGTGGTTCTTGGGAATATGTTTGAGTTGCCTCTGAGTGATGAAGAAAAGTATGAGAAAGAGAAGGACTATTTATCATTGATAAACATGAAAATATTCAATACTGAAGTGGATACTAGTGAAATTAATAAATTGTTTGCGTTATCGGCAAAGACTCAAACTGATGTAAATAACAACACTAACTGGTTGAAGTC
>JBLFXO010000307.1:0-4494 GCA_047609865.1 Arenicella sp. | reverse complement strand
TTTAATCTCGATATTCCGTTGATTTGTTTAACTTAGCGTGTCCTAAGTAATTCCCCAAAAAAATGAATCTTTTTAAGATAATTTACCTCATTTTTTTTCAGATCAACTTCATGAATAGCCCATTCGATATGGTGGATTTCAAATTCGTTCATTGAATTTCCTGAATCTTGGAAAAGAGCATATCTTTCAGTCAGCCATTTGTCAAGATCAGTTTTTTGAGTAACGGATTTCCCAATTTTGAATTCAATTTGAAATTCGTTATTAAACTCAGAGTTAGAAGATTTGAATTTATTTTTAGTTCGTGTCATTTTTGAAAAACGATAAGGAAGTTCAGACATCCCTTTTGCGATTTGACAAGACAAACTCGTTCCACCTTCAATGCTTAAAAAAAATCCAGTTTTGCTGTTTGACTTAATATAAGTCCGAATAATAATTTCGTCAAAATTTGAAATCGGAGGAAAAGCTGATAGATTTTTTGGCCTAATCTTTTCCATTGTAAATGCAACAACGGATACCCACGGCTCTCCTTCAAAAAGATCAATTTCAAATTCCTTCGGTACAAATTTTTACAATTCGGTCAACTCCACTTGCCAATGAAGAAAGATTGAATGAATCCATTCTTGATAATACTTCCAACTTTCTTTTGGTACTGCCCAAGGTCTGTGTTCTGTCGTATTTAATATTTCCGGTATGGTCATTTCTTATGTTGGCTATAACGTAATTGCTAAAGCAAGCTATACAATTTGACACAGACCCTCACAATACAAATCGGTAAATAAGGCTTATCTTTGACTAATGGGAGCGGAAACTTCAAATAATGACATCCAAAGTTTACGTACAAACGCACACTATTTAGAGGTGATTAATACGTTCGCTTCGGAGTTGCTAAAAACAAGAACAACTGATGAAATTGTTTGGACCGTTGCAAAGCACGCCATTGCAAAATTAGGGTTCATAGATTGTGTGGTCTATCTGTTCGATGATGACAACGAATTCTTGTTGCAACGTGCCGCTCACGGACCCAAGAACCCAATAGCTTTTGACATCAAAAACCCGATAAAACTGAAAATCGGTCAGGGGATTTGTGGTAATGTTGCTTTAACAGGCTTGCCAGAGCTAGTTTTAGACACTTCGACCCACGACAAGTATAAGATAGACGATGCCACGAGGTTGTCTGAAATAGCCGTTCCAATTATGTCTGAAGGAAAGGTTCTGGGGGTTATTGATTCCGAACATCCTGACAAAAACTTTTACACCCAAGAGGACCTGCACATTCTTATAACGATTGCTTCGATGACCTCATTTAAGCTAGTGGAAGCGGATGTCCAACAGGAATTACTACTGTATCAGGGTCAACTCGAAGAATTAGTTCAAATACAAACTCAGGAATTGCACACTACCATTGATCAGCTTCATCTCAGTAATTTTGAAAAGGAGAACCTTCTTACCGACATTACAGACAGTATCTCTTATGCAAAAAAGATTCAAACTGCGATTCTTCCTTCTAAGAAAATCATAAAGAAATTATTGAGAGAATCCTTCATCTATTACAAACCCAAAGACATTGTAGCTGGAGATTTTTACTGGTTGCAAGAACGAAACAGTAAGGTGTTGTTTGCTGCTGCAGACTGCACAGGACATGGAGTCCCGGGAGCCATGATAAGTGTTGTTTGCAACAATGCTTTGAATCGTTCAGTTAGAGAATATGACTTAACAGATCCCGGTAAAATATTAGACAAAACCCGGGATATTATTAAAGAGGAGTTCGAAAAAAGTGGAAAGGAAGTAAATGACGGAATGGACATTGCGCTGTGCTCGTTGGAAGGTGTTCAACTGAAATATGCAGGCGCACTAATTCCTGTTTGGATTATTAGAGATGGTAAGATTATAGAAATCAAAGGTGATAGACAACCAATTGGGAAATATGTACAGCAAAAGCCCTACACTACCCATACACTTGATTTGCAAAAAGGCGACACGATCTATATTTTTTCTGATGGATTTGTAGATCAATTTGGAGGCGAAAAAGGAAAGAAATTTAAAACGCAACCATTTAGAGATTTACTGCTGAAAATCCAAGACAAGATCATGTATGACCAAAAGACAATTCTTTACAGAACTTTCGAAGACTGGAAAGGCACCTTGGAACAAATTGATGACGTTTGTGTGATTGGGGTTCGCGTTTAGTGAAGAGCACCAGTATTATTCATTCAGGGAATATTCCCCTATTAAATATGTTGTTGCTATCAATAACACAAGAAGACCAAAAGCGTTATCGTGATTAATTCTTTTACCTTCTAGAAAGTCTCTAATAGAATGACCGGGGCATGTCATAAGTTCTTTTAATGAAAGAACGGCTTCTAAACTTTGATTTGGGCTCTCTTCCATTGGAACATGACCTACATTGCTCAGAATAACTAAAGTATCATTGGGCAAGTCATGATGAAACTTGTAGGCTTCTTCTACAGGAATCAGCAAACAAAGGAATCCAAAACTCAGGAATTTGCTGTTTATGAGCAGCTTTAATGCTTGTAAATCCAACAAAGCTTGTAGAGAATTGTACGAGAGAATTGTGGCCAAAGGAAAGAGTGAAAAGTTAGCATTGATAGCTGTAGCTAATAAGCCAATGAAACAAGCATTTGCAATAGCTAAATCAGGATTAATTTATGATCCAGAATTTAGAAGTCTGAAATTGAATTAAAAAAAAAGTCAGAAGTTTTCTGGGATTTTACCACAGTTCAATGTTACAGGACGTTATTTTATTGTGTAATTCGTTCCTGGTCCAATTCCGTGTTTTTCTATTAAATTCTTTTCTATTAAACTTGGTAATATTCTTTTGACGGTAGGGCTTGGTATTGCTAATTTCTTAGCAATCTCTCCAGATTTGCATCCAGCATAATTACCAATAAAACTAATTATTGCTTTTTCTCTTGGGGAAAGTTTAGCTTCTGTTCCTTGTACTTCTAATTTTTTTAAGAGTTGGCTTTGAATGTTTTTTAGAGAGTCAAAAAAGAAGTTAATCCATTCATCTACATTTTCATTTGGACGTTGAGATTGGCAATTTCTAAGAACTCGGTAATATTCTGCTTTTCTGCTTTCTATTTCGTGTTCAAAACTTACATACTGAATCCATTTATATTCGTTTTTCAATAACAAAAGAGAAGAAAGTAATCTGCTTAATCTTCCATTTCCATCTTGAAAAGGGTGAATGCTAACAAAGTCATACGTAAATATGGCGCATTTCACAAGAGGATGAGTTGTATTGTCTTGCTCATACCATTCAATTAAATCTCGCATTGCATCTTGAGTCGGAAAGCCTACTTCAGTTGTCTGAAATATTATTTGTTTTGTCCCGTCTGCGTGTGTTGCTTCAACTGCATTGCTATGTTGTTTGTAATCTCCCTTATGCCAATCATCTTTTTCATTGTGCTTCATTAAGATGTTGTGTAAGTTTTTAATGCTATTTTCTGAAATGTTAATGTCATTATAAGAATCAGATATTAAATCCAATGTTTCAAAATATCCAACAACTTCTTGAGAATCCCTATCTTCTATTTTTGTAATATCAATGTTATTTAATAGCGCTTCAACTTCTTGATTACTCATTTTTGAACCCTCAATTCTCGTTGATGCTCCAACACTTCTAACAGTAGCAATGGATTTTAATTGCTTAAGAGTTTGGCTTTCCTTTTTTTCAATTGTGCTCCAAGTAGCATCAAATCGGTCAATATTGCTTATTAAAGCAAGTAATTCCCAATTTAGGTTTAGATTAAAGGTATATACTTCGTTTCCCATTCGACAAATGTACATAAAGCAGCTCTTTTTCGATACGATATGATTCGATTTTATTCGATTCGTATTCGATAGGTTTGATACGATATGAGTCTATTTGATACGGCAACAATATAATAGAGCCAATTATTAGAAGTTAAAGACCTAAGATTTGTTTCTTTTTTACGGATGCTAATACTTCCTCTTGAGAAATATAGACTTTAGTATTGTGATAAGTTAATACAGAAGGTTTATTGCCTTTTTTACCATTGCTAGGAACTCAATAATAACTACTTTCTACCATGACAACCATCTTTATGATTTTAGATTTACTACAGGTATGTTTTTCATAAGTAGTATTAACTAAATCTTTCTTGGATCGGACGTTCCAAACTTTTTATTTAAGAGTTGCCGTTGTACTTCTAACTCTATTTCTCTATCGCTAAGGAGATTTCGAAGAATACGATTCTCTTCTTCTGCCTCCTTTAGTTCTTTGCTTTTTGTATCATAGGTAACTATTAACCCTGCTTCTCCTTTATGGTCAAACTTCTTTCGCCAACTATAAAAAGTGCCGGTACTAACGCCATATTTACGACAAGCCTCAACAATACCTATTTCTTCAGAGGTTGTTAATATTTCTAACTTCTGACCCAACGTCCATCTCTTATATTTCATATCTCAAATCTATTAATTTGAAATTTAAAAGAACACTCCGAACTTATT
>JBLFXO010000306.1:0-4518 GCA_047609865.1 Arenicella sp. | reverse complement strand
TGGTGGTTCAGGTAAATCATCTTTAGTAGATGAATTAGTCAGAAGATTTTTAGTAGATTTTCCAGAAAAGGAGATTGCAATTGTTTCGGTTGATCCTTCAAAGAAGAAGACTGGGGGAGCATTGTTAGGAGATAGAATCAGAATGAATTCTATTAAAAACAAAAGAGTATATATGCGTTCTTTGGCTACACGTCAATCGAACTTGGCATTATCTAAACATGTTTCAGAGGCTTTGGAGATTCTGAAGGCTGCGAACTTTGACTTGATTATTTTAGAAACATCTGGAATCGGTCAATCTGATACAGAGATTTTAGATCATTCAGATGCCTCATTATATGTAATGACTCCTGAATTTGGTGCTGCTACTCAATTAGAGAAAATAGACATGTTAGATTTTGCTGACATTGTTGCCTTAAATAAATTTGATAAACGTGGAGCGTTAGATGCCGTACGTGATGTCAAAAAACAATACAAAAGAAATCACGAATTATGGCATGAAGATGATGCTAATATTCCTGTTTTCGGAACCATTGCCTCTCAGTTTAATGACCCAGGAATGAATACGCTCTATAAAGCGATCATGGATAAGTTAGTGGAGAAAACAGGAGCTGATTTGAAATCTACTTTTGAAATTACAGATGAAATGTCTGAGAAGATATTTGTGATTCCTCCGGCTAGAACACGTTATTTATCTGAAATTTCAGAGAATAATAGGGGATTTGATAAATGGGTAGACGAGCAAGTTGTCGTTGCAGATAAGTTACATGGATTAACATCTGCTATTGGAACATTAAAGGAGTCTGAAATTGAAGACAAAGATAGATTGATCAAAGGATTGCAAGAATCTTTTGAAAAAGTAAAATTAGATTTAGACCCTAAAAACTGGATATTGATTGAAGGTTGGGAGGCTAAAGTTCAACGTTACAAAGAGCCAGTATATAAATTTAAAGTAAGGGATAAAGAACTTTCTATTGAAACACATTCGGAGTCTCTTTCTCATCTACAAATTCCAAAGGTTTCTCTTCCAAAATACAAAGGATGGGGAGATGTTTTAAGATGGTCTTTACAAGAAAATGTTCCTGGTGAATTCCCTTATACTGCTGGGTTATTTCCTTTTAAAAGAGAAGGAGAAGATCCAACTAGAATGTTTGCAGGAGAAGGTGGACCAGAGAGAACAAATAGAAGATTTCACTATGTGTCATTGGGTATGCCGGCAAAAAGGCTTTCTACCGCATTTGATTCTGTTACACTTTATGGTAATGATCCAAATGAAAGACCTGATATCTATGGTAAAATTGGAAACTCAGGAGTTTCTATTTGCTGTTTAGATGATGCAAAGAAATTGTATTCAGGATTTATTTTATCAGACCCTAAAACGTCAGTGTCCATGACAATAAATGGTCCTGCGCCTATGTTGTTAGGATTCTTTATGAATGCGGCAATTGATCAAGAATGTGAACTTTATATTAAAGCGAACGGTCTAGAGTCGGAGGTTGATAAGAAGTATAAAGAAATATATGATGCGAATGGTTTGACCCGTCCTGCATACCAGGGAGATTTACCAGAAGGTAATGATGGTTTGGGATTGATGTTGTTGGGATTAACTGGTGATCAGGTATTACCTGCGGATGTTTACGCAAAAATTAAAGCGGAAACCTTAACGAAGGTAAGGGGAACGGTTCAAGCGGATATTCTAAAAGAAGATCAAGCTCAAAATACATGCATTTTCTCAACAGAATTTGCATTGAGATTAATGGGGGATGTTCAAGAATACTTCATTGACAAAGGAGTTAGAAACTTCTATTCGGTATCAATTTCTGGATATCATATTGCAGAAGCTGGAGCAAATCCAATCTCTCAATTAGCATTTACACTGGCTAATGGATTCACTTATGTTGAGTACTACCTATCAAGAGGTATGGATATCAATAAATTTGGACCCAATTTATCTTTCTTTTTCTCCAACGGAATCGATCCAGAATACGCAGTAATAGGAAGAGTTGCAAGAAGGATTTGGTCAAAAGCATTGGCAAAGAAATATGGGGCGAATTCAAGAGCTCAAATGTTAAAGTATCACATTCAAACATCAGGTAGATCTTTGCATGCGCAAGAGATTGACTTTAATGATATCAGAACGACACTGCAAGCACTTTA
The DNA here is from genome assembly GCA_047609865.1 of Arenicella sp. Taxonomy (GTDB): domain Bacteria; phylum Bacteroidota; class Bacteroidia; order Flavobacteriales_D; family Crocinitomicaceae; genus Paracrocinitomix. Next base: position 2,364 of record JBLFXO010000306.1, on the reverse strand, counting down.
TGCGATTTATGATAATTGTAACTCATTGCATACAAATGCTTATGATGAGGCAATTACAACTCCTACTGAGGAATCTGTAAGAAGAGCAATGGCAATTCAGTTAATCATCAACAAAGAATTAGGTTTAACTAAAAATGAAAATCCAATTCAAGGAGCATTCATTATAGAAGAATTGACTGAGTTGGTAGAGGAGGCAGTATTGCTAGAGTTTGACAGAATCACGGAAAGAGGTGGAGTTCTAGGTGCAATGGAGACTATGTATCAACGTTCTAAAATTCAAGAAGAATCTCTTTATTACGAGACTTTGAAACACAACGGTGAATTCCCGATTATAGGAGTAAATACCTTCTTAAGTTCTAAAGGATCTCCAACTGTTCTTCCAAAAGAAGTTATTAGAGCTGAAGAATCTGAAAAACAATATCAAATTTCAATGTTGAATAGTTTGCAAAAGGCGAATGAAAGCACAACGGCTCAGGCCCTAGCAAAGATTCAGAAAGCAGCTATTCAAAACGAGAACATCTTTGAACATTTGATGAATGCGACTAAAGTTTGTTCTTTGGGTCAAATTACAGATGCCTTGTTTGAGGTTGGAGGTCAGTACAGAAGAAACATGTAGATTGCCTGGGATGCGTAAAAGGTTCTTTTCTAGAATATTAATTTTGATCTCAGTATTTGCTACTTGTTTGGAACTGCGCGCTCAAGATGAACAGTTTGAAAATTATCTTGAACAATTTCAAGAATTGGAATATTCAGATAATTATGTTGCCAAACTATATTTAGATTCTGCCGCAAGTCTTGAGAGTCAAATTTCTGACCCAAGCCTTCTTGGCGATTATTGCCTTAACCAGGGCTGGTATTATCAAGATATTTCTAAATATGAATTGAGTAGAGAATGGTTTTTTAAAGCGCTGGACAATTATGAAAGTGCGAGTGCTTATCAAAAAGTTGCGAATGCATACGGCAATATTGGTAATGCCTATTTCGATATTGACCACCTAGCTAAATCTTTAGAATACCATCAAAAGTCAATACTCTTAAACGAGAAAATTGCGTTTATCGTGACTGACTCCTCACAAAGGGAGGAGGCTGAACGAGGTAAGGCCTATGCGTTTACGAATGTCGCTTCAGTATATCTGGCATTGGAAGATTACGATAAGTCCTTGAAATATCAACTTAGCAGCCTAGAATATGAAAAGAGAATTAAAGACTCTGTGGGCATGGCAATTTCATATCAAGGAATTGGAGATTTATATGAAAAAATAGGTAAGAAAGATAGCGCATATTATTACCTCAGTAATGCCAAGAGAATTTTTGAAAAAGAGCGTTATAGTTATGGATTGACAAGAACATTGATGGGTTTGGCTCAGTTGGAGGCAGACTCTTCCATAGCAAGATCGTATCTCCTCAATGCATTAGATATATCAATAGAAAGTCAAGAGGCGAGAGGTCAAATTAGTATTTTGAGTTCATTGGTACAAGGAGGGTATGGTCTTCCTTCAAATACACTAAGCCAATTCGTAAATGACATTCAGGACTTACAAAAAGATCAAGTTTTGGCGGGAACTATGTATGCTTCATACTTGTCCTTAGCTCAATACTATTTTGACCATGGTAAATATTCAGAATCCGCAAAGTACTACAGAGAATTCTTAAAGTATCAAAAATTAGATGACATTCAGAATCAATCAGATAATTTGAAGAGTGAATTAGTGAGAAATGAGCTACAATTGAAGTCCTTATCAGATAGTTTGAGGATACAAACTGAGTACTCGGCGAAATCTCTCGAGGACGAAAAGAAGATTGGAAAGCAAAAGACAATAATTACTGTGGCGATTGCGGGAGGAGTGCTGATGTTAGCCTTGTTATTCGTTCTTTTTAAATCGAATAAAACGAAAAATATAAACAACCGCTTATTGGGTGCTAAAAATCAAAGAATTCAAGACCAGAAAGAGTTGGTTGATGAGAAGAATAAGCAGATTACTGATTCAATCAATTACGCCAAGAGGCTGCAAATAGCAATTTTGCCACCACTCACTGGTTTGAAGAACTCACTGTCAGAGGTATTCGTATTGTTTAAACCAAAAGATGTTGTTAGCGGAGATTTTTATTGGTTCGAGAAAAAAGGAGACCTATTATTTTTAGCAGCTGCGGATTGCACTGGACATGGTGTTCCTGGAGCACTAGTTAGTGTCGTTTGTTCTAACGCATTACATAGGTCAGTTAATGAATTCGGATGTGTTGAGCCAAATACCATTCTCGATAAAACATGTGAGTTAGTAATAGAAACCTTTGCTAGGAGTGGGGAGGGTGTGAAAGACGGAATGGACATTTCATTATGTGTGATTGACAAAAAGGAAAAGAAGA
>JBLFXO010000305.1:0-4552 GCA_047609865.1 Arenicella sp. | reverse complement strand
CCCAACCATTGTCCAATAAATTTCCTCTTGGCAAATCTCCTGTTTGGTAAATAAATCCTCTTCTAGGGTCAATTTGATCACCAAAAGTTAATTTACTCCAGTCTAAGAATTTTTGATTCCAAGTCGCTTTGGCTCCAAATAAGAATGAAAATTCTCTTGTCGCTTGCAGGTGATAAGAATAGGCCAAGTTAATCGTTGACCAGTTAATGGTGTTTTTACCTGCCATGTCATTAGTAACAGATACTGCTACACCGCCTTGTAAAACATTTACAAACTGATCATAAGATACACTGTTAGTAATGAACGCTCCTGAAAGAGAAGGCCATTGGTTTCTATGATTAATATTAATTCTAGGGCATCCATGAGAACCTGCCAAAGCTGGATTCAAATAAATTGGATTCGCATAGAACTGCGTAAACTCAGGGTCCTGCGCAAAACTTTGCATAGAAACCAATATCGCTAAAAATGTAATTATTCTCTTCATAACCTCTCGTTTCAATATCCTTAGAACTGTCTTTTATTTTTTTAATGCACCATTAAATCTGATTCCAATGTTGTGTGATCCAACTTGACCACCCATAAGTACACTGTATGTATGGTCGTATTGATAAATCACTTTGAATTTTTCAAACTTTAATCCCGCTGAAGCAGTGAAGTCTTTTTTGTTTGACATTGAGCCACCTAAAGTGAAGAATCCAAACCTTAAATTTGCTCCAGCCCAAATCTCTTGTCTGTTTGCGTACTGCTGGTAGGCAAGAAATGGACTAGCTGATATAGTTTTTTTACCATTAACTGGATCATTCTCAAAATCAATCCCTACAATCCCATTCATCATTAGTGGAGTTGCAGTAGGAGTAGCATACCCTTCTTTGTTGTACACATTCTCAAAGTGTCTGTTTAAATTATCAATTGAGAATCCAGCATAGAACTTCTCAGAATTAATCATGAATCCAGCGCCAACATCTTTATACCAGTATTTTTGTTGCCCATTCATTTGCGGCTCAGCTGGAGTATCAAGAATTCTTCCTCTTTCAATTTCTAACTGACCTTCTGGAGTTAACTTAGAACCGTTTGCGTTAAGAACTCCCATTGTAATCTTCATTGCTGGTTCGAAGACTATATTCTTACCGAATAAGATTTTAGGAGAATAGATAAGACTGAAGTTATAATCGTTGTATTGCCCGTCATTGTAGTCTTTAACATTAGCTATTACACCAACTCCACCTTTCATCTTTCTCAAATAGGTATCAAATGACATAGTCATGTTTTGAGAATTTTGATTTGTTCCTAGCCATTGATTTCTATAATTCAATTCAAATCTCGGAGAATTAAGTCCGCCTACAAATCCAGGGTTAAAAGAAAGAACTGAAGAATTTGGTATTAAGATGTCCGGATCTCTCAGGTTGGTAAGGTTAGTTGGCGGCACATCAAATGCATCTTCTACCTTATTCCAGAACCTCTTCATTTTATTTTGCCAAGACCCAAAGTCATAACTTTCTGTTTTAGCAACATCAAATCCTAGATCTTGTATTTCAGGATTAGATTTATATCCCGCAGCCAATCCGCCATCTTCAAATTTATTGAGCACATCATTAATTGCTCCGGAATTCATCACATCAGGATTCACCGAAGAGAAATCAGCGTACTCATTATTCAATGGAGTATTACCATTATTTGAGACGTTAGCAGCTATTAAGTCGTTCTGATTACCTGCATTTCTGTTGTTTCCGTTTCCGTTTCCGATATTAGCTTGATTTGCGTATGAAACTCCATTGTTGTCATTATTTTGATTGAAGTTATTCGCAACTAATTGATTAGCAAGAGCGCCATCATTGAAGCTATGATAAGTGTAATTGTTTTCTAAATCCATTGCGCCTTTAGAATCAGTGTTAAATTGATTTGCATTGGCATTTTGGGAAGGTGCGATAGTATTGTTCTCTGAGAATTGAGAAGATGTATCTATTGAATCATTATTTGAAACATTATATACTAAGTAAGTTGAACCTAACAAGAAGAACACTACAGCAGCTGCAGCCGACCAACCAACCCAACCGGCGGTGAATCTATTTTCTTTATGAAGCATATCAGCGCTAGGATAAGTAAATGCTTCGTTTTCAACGAAAGCATTATTCCAAGCATCAGCCTCTACTTCAAACTGTGGGTGTTGAACAAGGAAATTCTCAAAAGAATCCATCTCTGCACCAGAGAGGTTTCCTTCCTTGTAATCGAACATCCACCTGTCAAAATTTTCAGGAATATTCATAATAGAATGGTTAGATCTTTTAACTGTTTTTTAATCTTATTTCGGGCCCTAAACAAGTACACTTTAACTTGAGCTTCGCTCAATTCCAGGATTTCTCCTATCTCTTTGTAATTGTATCCTTCTAAATCTCTTAGTAGGATGATTGATTTTTGAACTGGCGGTAACTGACTCAAGGCTTTCTCTATCACTTCTTTCATCTCATAAGAGTGAGCGTGTGATTCTTGCACTTCTCTTGAAGTAATCTCATCAGAATAAGTCATTCGACTTTTCTTCTTGATAAAATTAATCATGGCGTTGTGCGCACAAGTAAATAACCAAGGCTTAACTTTTTCTGTTTCTACCTTTTTTCTGTTCTTCCATAATTTTTCAAATACATCTTGTACAATATCACTAGCATCTTCCTTGTGCTGAAGATATTTTAGCGCAAAGCCATAAAGCCTACCGGAGTATTCTTTAACTGCTATATTGTATTCTCGTCTATTCAAAAAATATGGTTTTAATCAATCTAGGTTTCCCTTTCAAACAGCTAAAACAATCTAACTACTCTAAAAGTTACACTGACTTACATTTTTTTTAACGTGGTATTAACCACAAGTTACGAAATTTATGCCCAAAGTGTTATATTAGTGGGTTTTTTACTACTTTAGTAAGGCAAATTAAAACCCAAAAAAAAATGCTATGGAAGTAAAACGACTATTTGACATCCCTTATTATCAAAACGAAAAATTTCCTCAAGAAGATGCATTTGCAGACAAAGTTGTTGGCGACTGGGTAAAGGTATCCACACAACAGTACATTGACTATGCAAATAGTGTCAGTAGAGCCCTAATAAAAATGGGCGTTCAGCCAGGAGATAAAATTGCCATGATTTCAAACAATCGTTCTGAATGGAACATTTGCGACATTGGTATTCAACAAGTCGGCGCAATTGGCGTTCCGGTTTATCCAACTATTGATTCTGCTTCTTATGCTTACATTTTTAATGATGCTCAAGTAAAACTTTGTATCCTTTCTGATCAGGAATTAGCTGACAAAGTAGGATCAATAAGGGCTGAAGTTCCAACTTTAGAAGAAGTTTATTCTTTTGTCGATTGTAAGGGAACAATTAATTGGAAAGTTTTAAACGAACCACCTAACGCTGAGTTAGATTCTGAATTAGAGAAAAGAAAAGCTGCTATCAGCGGAGATGATCTTGTTACTTTAATCTATACTTCAGGAACCACAGGAAACCCTAAAGGCGTAATGTTGTCTCATAACAATTTACTGAGCAATGTTTTAGCTTGCGAACCTAGACTTCCCGTTGGACAAGATGCCAAATCATTGAGTTTTCTACCCGTATGTCACGTATTTGAAAGAATGTTGTTGTACTTGTATCAATATACTGGAGTTTCTATTTATTTCGCAGAAAGCATAGAAACTATCGGAGATAATTTAAAAGAAATTAAACCTAACGTATTCACTGCCGTTCCGAGACTGCTTGAGAAAGTATTTGATAAGATTGTTGCAAAAGGAGACGCCCTAACTGGAATCAAGAAAAAACTATTCTTCTGGGCCTTGGCTCTTGGTGAAGAGTATGATGTAAGAGGAAAGTCAGGATGGTATAATTTCAAATTGAAGATTGCTAGAAAATTAATATTCAGTAAATGGCAGGAAGCACTGGGCGGTAACGTTGAGGCTATTGCTTGTGGATCTGCAGCTTTACAACCAAGGTTGGCTAGAGTGTTTTTTGCTGCCGGAATTCCGGTAATGGAAGGATACGGTTTGACAGAGACTTCTCCTGTCTGTTCTGTAAATATGCAATTAAACAATAAAGTTAAGTTTGGAACCACCGGAACTGTAATTGACGGAGTAACTGTAAAGATTGCAGAATCTGATGGTGAAATTCTAGTTAAAGGACCAAACGTAATGCTTGGATATTATAATCAACCTGAGATGACAGCTGAAGTAATAGACAAAGATGGATGGTTCCACACTGGAGACATTGGAGTATTAGAAGATGGGGAGTATGTAAAAATCACAGACCGTAAGAAAGAAATGTTTAAGACATCTGGTGGTAAATATATTGCGCCGCAAATGATGGAGAACATATTTAAGGAGTCAAGATTCATAGAACAAATAATGGTAATTGGTGAAAATGAAAAAATGCCTGCAGCTTTAGTTGTTCCGGATATTGAGTTCGTAAAAGAATGGTCAAAACGTAAAAAAACTGATCTAGGATCTACTTATGATGAAATGGCTGCGAACGAATTATTGAAAGACCGTATTGCAAAAGAAATTGAACAATACAAT
>JBLFXO010000304.1:0-4573 GCA_047609865.1 Arenicella sp. | reverse complement strand
GTCTCAAAGACTACCTGCTTCAGAAAGGAATCAGTTCTAGTCGAATTTCTGTTAAGGCTTTTGGTGAATCAAAACTGATTAACAACTGCCCTGATGTTGATTCCTGTCCTGATGAAGAGCATGCAAAAAACAGAAGAGTTGAAATCATTATTTCAAAATAAGTCTATTTGATTTCAAGTTTTGTAACAGAAACGCCGGTATTTGTTTTCACTTGAATTAAGTAGATTCCAGCTTCGAAATCCAAATCCAATTTTGCAGTATTTTCAGTAATCACACCAGCCTTTATTACGGAACCTTTCATGTCATAAAGAGAATATTCGAATGGCATTCCGGCATGTACAAAAACGGAAGAACTAGCCGGATTTGGATATACCTCAACATCTACGAATTTTGACAATCCATCTAAGGTAGAAGCAAATATTTCATCACATGGCTCAATATTGTTGTCGTAAAAATCCTGAACAAAATCAGTGGTTGCAAAGAGGTTATCGACATTTTGAAGGAAATCAGAGCTATCATTATTAATAACTATTGCTAAGTCCAAGCATTTTACTGAATTGGCTGCTAAATCCCCAACATAAGTAGACATTACAAACCTTCTATCACCAGCGGGATTACCCTCTGAAACCTCACTCCACCCTACTCCTGTATTAGGGTTTCCTGAATAACAAAAGCTAGTTTCAACAGTTCCTCCAGAACCATTTCCGCCATAAGTAAAGGGACTCCCATCTGTCCAATATCCATCCATGTAATTATAATATTCAGCTGCAGTTGAAATCGTACTCAGTGTGCCAGCTCCGCCGCTGGTAAATTTATACATTGGTTGATTTAAAAATACAGTTCCAACCGCTGGAACTTGAGTTCCATATGAACCTTGACCTCCGGCTCCAACATCAGTAGCAACTCCATTATACGCATATCCCAAATTTCTTGTTGAATCACATCCTGCATAATCGTCAGCATAGTTCCCTACATCAGCGTCAGTCCATATTCCATAAAGAAAATCTGAATAATCCTCTGAACTTCTGTTAAACATTTTAAGATGAAGAAAAGTAGTATTATTCAAATCATCATTAGTTGAATATTGATAGAACATAGAATGCACCTCAACGCCAATTGCTTCTCCACCACTCTCCGTGTGTAAACCTGCCGCATCATTCATAATAGAGTAAACTGCAAAGTCTCCCAAAATGAATGGATAATCACCATTTAATGGATCATAAATTTGGTTGTTGTTGACATCTACGTATGGTGCCAATTGAGCTGCCACACCTTCTGCCACATCTCCATTTCCCGGCCAATTCAAAATGGCTGGATCAGCCGTATATCCGACATTGGTATAATTTGCTTGATGATACTCAACTTGTGATTTACTCATACTCCAAATTGAAGATAAAAACTCATTTTGATAATAAGTTGAATTGTAATCTGCAGCAATTGGACCCGCAAAAAAGTCTTCATCTATACCATACTGATTTGCAGCCAAATGTAACTGGCCCATTGGGTCTTTTCCACCCATCCAATAGCTCATTGAAAAAATTGCAAATTTATTGCTGTTCGCGGGGTATTCATATCCAGCAGTACTGGTTCCTTGATTCTGAAAAAAGATACCATCATCCGCAATGAGGGCTTTAGCATTGTTTCCTTCAAGATAAGAAATTGATTGAGCAGAAGAGATCCCTGCCATTAGTATTGCAAGACAAAAAGTAAAGTGTTTCATGTTTGGGCTTTTAAATGTTTGACCAAAGTAAGAATATGATCATGTTTAGGTGACACTCAAAAAAGCCAAAAAATGAATTAGTATACACGTCAGCTTAAAGGAACCATTGATTCTACCATGTTTTTCAGGTATCCTAATGTACTAATATTTAACTGTGAACATCTCATCACATTTTTTATTCGGTAAGCCTATTAATTCTGTATTTTTGGGTTGAAATAAAGAAGCAACATGAAGATTGAATTAATCAACAAGTCCAAACACGCAATTCCGCAGTATGAAACACCTTTGTCAGCTGGAGTTGATTTACGTGCAAACATTGATCAATCTATCACTTTGAAGCCATTGCAAAGAGCACTTGTGAAAACAGGTCTTTTTATGGCTATTCCAGCTGGATATGAGGCACAGGTTAGACCAAGAAGTGGCTTGGCATTCAAAAAAGGAATTACAGTATTGAATTCACCAGGAACTATTGACGCTGATTATCGCGGAGAAGTAGGTGTGATTTTAGTGAATATATCTGAGGAAGATTTTGTAGTGGAGGATGGCGAACGTATTGCGCAGTTAGTTGTAGCAAAGTGCGAGCAAGCTGAGTTTATTGAAACATCTGAATTATCTGAAACCGAAAGAGGTGAAGGTGGATTTGGAAGTACAGGTGTAAAGTAGAAGGAAGGCGTTTCTCGTTTTTCGAATTTGATGTGATCAAAATGAATTCGAAACACGAAAAGTCTCGCGAAGCGCAGACGCACGAAAAACGAAACACGAAAAGTCCCGCGAAGCGTGGGCACACGAAAAACGAAATAAAAATGAAAATAATTGTACCCATGGCAGGAAGAGGATCGCGTTTACGTCCTCACACATTAACTGTTCCTAAGCCACTTGTTCCCGTTGGAGGAAAGCCTATCGTTCACCGTTTAGTAGAGGATATTGCCAAAACATCAACTGAAAAAGTAACTGAAATCGGATTTATAATCGGCGATTTTGGTGCTGAAGTTGAAGCAGAACTAATTGCTGTTGCTGAATCATTAGGTGCTAAAGGAAATATCTATTATCAAGATGAAGCTTTAGGAACTGCTCATGCTGTTCTTTGCGCTCAAGAGATGTTAGATGGCCCTGTTGTAGTAGCATTTGCTGACACTTTGTTTAGAGCAGATTTCACAATGGACCCTAACGTTGATGGTGTTTTATGGGTAAAACAAATTGAAGATCCGTCTGCCTTTGGTGTAGTCAAGTTAGATGCTGAAGGTACCATAACTGATTTCGTAGAGAAACCAAAAGAGTTTGTTTCAGACTTAGCAATGATCGGAATCTATTACATCAAAGATGGAGCTGGATTAAGAACTGAATTACAATACCTAATTGACAATAACGTCATGAAAGGTGGAGAATATCAATTGCCAGATGGCTTTAGAAGGTTGACTGAAAAAGGAACTAAATTCAAGCCAGGTGAAGTTACTGAATGGCTTGATTGTGGAAACAAAGTAGTCACAGTTCACACCAACCAAAGAGTTTTAGAATTTGATAAGGATAAAAAATTAATTTCAGATTCTGCGAAAATTGAGAATTCTGTGGTGATTCCTCCATGTTATATAGGAGATGGCGCGATAGTTGCGAATTCTGTAATAGGACCTCATGTATCAATTGGTGCCAATAGTTCGGTAAGCAATTCGGTAATTGTGAATTCTAACATACAAAAGGACGCAACTATTGAAAATGCGAACATAAAAGATTCAATGATAGGTAATCATGCAAATGTGCTTAGCGCTGCCAGAGACATTAGTATTGGTGATTACACAACAATAGATTAAATTGACAAAACGCCTCACATACTTACTTTTCATTTGCTTGGTTTTATCGGGTGGATTGCTCTCCTCATGTAAAGGAGGAAAAGACCTGCAAGAAAAGCCAGTAAAGCATCCAGTTGAAGATCCGTTCAAAGCGAACTTTCACGCCGGAGTACTAGAAAAAATGAGAGGTAATTTTGATTTGGCCGAAGGTCATTTTCAAAAGTGTTTAGGCATCAATCAAGAAAGTGATGCAGCTCATTTTGCATTATCCGACATCTATGAAACAAAGGGTAATGATGATAAAGCACTTGAACATGCTGAAGCCGCTTACAACATTGACAATGAGAACAAGTGGTACAGTTTAAGATGTGCCGATTTGTTTTACAAAAAAGGTAATTATCACATGAGTGCCGATTACTATTCTAAGACAATTGAAGAAGAGAAAAACCTTGATGTCAAATTCAAATATGCGGAGACTTTAATCTTCTCAAACGAGGCGAAAAAAGCAATTGCCATGTTGGATGAGATAGAAGTGGAGACTGGGAAATCACCTCATCTTAGCTTAACCAAACATGATTTATACTTGAAATTGAAAAATGAAGATGCCGCTAAAAAAGAGCTAGACGCATTGATAGAAGACAATCCATCTAGCATAGAAAACAGATTGGTCATTGCTGATTACTTTCTGAGAACCAATCAAAATGAAAAAGCAGAAGAAGCAATAATTGGCACTTTAGGAATTAACCCTAATTCAGGAGAAGCGCACTTAATGATGGCGGATATCAAATTGAGAAAGAGTGATCTCGCCGGCTCATTTGTTCATTTAGAAAAAGGATTCGTTCAGGATGATGTAATCATGAGTAGAAAAATTGCACTCATTCAAGGGCTAGAGCCATACGCCTTCACGGAGAATGAGGATGCGGCTCTAATTAAAACGGGACTGACTAAACTTTATGAAATATTGTATGACGAAGATTTGAAAAACGATACGCTTCATTACGCATATGGCATCTTTTTAAGAGAAGGTGGTGAAGGAAGAAAAGCCACTGAACAATTCAAATTAGTGACT
>JBLFXO010000303.1:0-4587 GCA_047609865.1 Arenicella sp. | reverse complement strand
TCGTATATATGAAGAGGGTCGAAAAAAAAGTGAACTTACCTTTAATTCGGATGGCAGCAGAAAGAGATACGAAGAGTTTGATGAAGAAGGTGAAATGAACGGCTTTCAAATGACATATCATAATGGAAACAATACCATTAAAAAGCAACAACACTTTGCACATGGTATAGAAGATGGAGAGAAGATCGAAAATTACAAATCAGGTAATGCAAAGGTTGTTTGGTCTGAGAAAAAAGGAGATGGCAGAATGTACGCAGGATACTTTGATTTCGTGAGTGAATTCAACCTAAAAGAAGAGACTAACTATGTTAATGGAAAAAAAGAGGGGCGATCAATCCAATACCATAAAGATGGAAAGATTAAAATGGATGGAAACTTCATAAAAGGGAAAAAAGACGGAAAATTTGAATGGTATCAGGGGAAATCGGTCTTATCCCAAATTGAACATTATTCGAAAGGACAAAAAAACGGATTGTTTGAGAAGTACTATGATGACGGTAAAGTTTCGGGTCGTGTATCTTATGTAGAAAACAAAAAGGAAGGCCTTGAAGAATCTTTTCACCGCAATGGAGAACTGAAGGAATCAACAAATTTCCTAGGGGGAAAGAAAAGCGGAGAATATTTCCATTATGATGATGAAGGAATCGTTAAGTCAAAAGGACAATATTCAGATGGAATGCGTCAAGGCGATTGGATCAAAAATGGCAAAAAGGTGGTTTTTATCAATAACGTAGAGCAATAGTTCTCACTTTTGGTTTCTTGGAGAGTTGATAACTCCAATTGATGCCGAGTAGCTTAGCTGGATCCTACCAAAAAAGGCGAGTTTATTTGCTTCCAAATTCACCTTCTAAAAAGCCACCAACTTCTTTTTCCATTGCCTTGAACTTTTTATGGAAAGTTGCAAAGTAGACTATTAACGGAATTAAAATTCCTAATAACAACATTGAGAAAGTAAAAAGCAGTCTGCCTCCCATGCTTGGAAAATTCCCTGCAACTAAGACGCTACTTGATCTCACCATTACTGTTACAGAACAAGTAGAGCTTTTTTTAACGATCAGTTGCTTCTTTCCCATCATCTTAAGTTCGTAATCAGGAAATTTTTGACTGATAGATGCCTTCAATTCGTCTATACTTGGCTTTTTGCTTATTGTAAATTTCATAGTCTATAGTTTGAATTAAAGGTACAATCTTATTATTCAATTTTCGTCATTCTTTTGGTCGATAACACCAACGAGATCTTTTTTACAAAACACTCCGACAACAAAATACATTCATGATTATCGTTTAAAAAGATTATTCAACAACCTCTACCAACAAAGAATCATCCGTCTTAGTCACTTTGGTTACGCCATGTTTTCCTAGGCCCTTAATACCTTTGTCCCATTGCTTGTTAGATAATCCAGTTGCCGTTTTTAAAACGTTTAAATCCATGCTTCCTTCCTTAGAAAGGATGTCTAAAATTACTTTTTCTGAATCCGAAAGTTCAGGTCCTTTTTTTCCTCCAAACACCTCTGGTTTCATTTGAGGGAAGAACAACACCTCTTGGATTGAAGGATTATTCGTTAAGAACATCACTAATCTGTCAATTCCAATCCCTAAACCTGATGTAGGGGGCATTCCGTATTCCAAAGCTCTTAGGAAATCGTGATCAATGAATTCGCTTGCCTCATCATCCCCGCGAGCAGCCAATTTAATTTGTTCTTCAAAACGCTCTCTTTGATCAATCGGGTCATTCAGCTCAGAGTAGGCATTAGCAATCTCTTTACCGCAAACCATTAACTCAAAACGTTCAGTCAATGTTGGGTCGTCTCTATGTACTTTACAAAGGGGAGACATTTCTATTGGATAATCAATAATGTAAGTAGGTTGAACATAGTTTCCTTCGCATTTCTCACCAAATATTTCATCAATTAGTTTTCCTCTACCCATTGTTTCATTCACTTCAACACCATTGGCTTTACACCATGTTGTAAGTTCAGCTTCAGTTTTTCCTTGGATATCAAAGGAGGTAAAATCAATTATTGATTGACGCATTGTCACTCGCTTATATGGGGCTTTGAAATCAACTTCATGTTCTCCGAAAGTAGCTTTTGTAGTTCCGTTTACCGCAATTGCCACATGCTCTAACAAGTTCTCTGTGAACTCCATCATCCAGTTGTAATCCTTATATGCAACATAAATTTCCATTGCTGTAAACTCCGGATTATGCGTTCTGTCCATTCCTTCGTTTCTGAAGTTTTTAGAGAACTCATAAACACCATCAAACCCACCAACTATAAGCCTTTTTAGATATAGCTCATTCGCAATTCTCATATACAACGGAACATCCAAGGCATTATGGTGGGTCTTAAACGGACGGGCTGCCGCCCCTCCTGCAATTGGTTGTAAAATGGGTGTCTCTACTTCAAAGTATCCTTTATCATTAAAGAACTGACGCATTGCATTCATCAATTTGGTTCTTTTGATGAAAACTTCTTTTACCTGTGGGTTCACCACCAAATCAGCATATCGTTGTCTGTATCTCAATTCTGGGTTGGTAAAAGCATCATATACATTACCGTCTGCATCTGTTTTAGGCAAAGGCAAAGGTTTTAAAGCTTTACTTAAAAGGGTGAATTCCTTAACTCTAACTGATATTTCACCAACTTGAGTTTTGAATTGTTCTCCTTTTATACCAATGAAATCTCCTAAGTCAATTAACTTTTTGATTACATCATTATACAATGATTTATCTTCTCCAGGACAAATTTCATCTCTGTTAAAATAAACCTGAATTTTACCTTCAGAATCTTGGACTTGACCAAAGCCAGCCTTTCCCTGAAGTTTATTTCGCATCAATCTACCTGCAATTACAACTTCTTTACCGTTCTTAAAGTCAGCTTTAATTTCGGTTGATTTTGCGTCAACAGGAAACAATGCCGCCGGATAAGGCTCGATACCATGATCCCTTAATTTTTGAAGAGTTTCTCTTCTTTGGATCTCTTGTTCTGATAGGTCAATTGTGCTCATAATAATCTTTTCACCAAGCCCGCTAGTGACTGAAGTTTCAGCTGCAAAGATAATCGATTATCGAATAGTCTCAAAAAATTAACTTTTTACCGAACTATTTTCTGTTTTTTCACGTATCACTATGCGCGCACTAAACTAACTTTAGGGAAAATGAAGAATTTAATAGCATCCATTAACAGTCAAATTACAGAAGCAATTGAAATTGGTAAAACAGCCGGTTTTAAACCTACTTCAAAGTCCATAAATAAAATTTTGCTTTGTGGCTTGGGGGGCTCTGGAATAGGAGGTGCAATTATTTCTCAATTGCTAAAGCAAGAACTTAAGGTTCCTTTTGTGTGCGTAAACGACTATAATGTTCCTGCTTTTGTAGACAATCAGACTTTACTAATAGCATCTTCTTATTCAGGTAACACTGAAGAAACGATAGCTGCTGTAAAAGAGGGAATGTCAAAAGGAGCGGAGATTTGCGTAATTACATCAGGCGGTAAAATTCTTGAAATGGCAAAGGAGAATGGCTGGAATCACGCTATTGTTCCTGGCGGTGAACAGCCTAGAGCAATGCTTGCTTATTCTTTAGTTCAACAAATCTATATCCTTCAGAAATACGGTCTCACTTCAAATCAATATGTACAAGATCTTGATTCTGTGACTGCCTTGATTGAAGAGAACAAAGACGATATGCAAGCAGAAGCTAAAACTTTAGCCGAAAAGCTACATGGCTCATTGCCGGTAATATATGCCGATTCCTCATTTGGTGGAGTTGCAACCAGGGTAAAACAACAAATCAATGAAAATGCAAAAGAGCTTTGTTGGAGTCACGTTTTACCTGAAATGACACACAATGAACTCGTTGGTTGGGCCGGAGGAAAATCCAATATTGCCCCTGTCTATTTGTCTACTGATTACGACCATGAAAGAACAACTTACCGTTGGAACATTTCAAAAGAAATTATATCTAAATACACTTCGAATATCAATGAAATTAAAGCAAAAGGAGATTCTCAAATTGCTCAAATATTTTATTTAATCCACCTAACAGATTGGATGTCGTGGTTTTTGTCAGATTTGAAAAAAATTGATGCAACAGAAGTTGAGGTAATTATTCATCTTAAATCAGTAATGGGTAAAAAATAGAGGACCCAGTCCTTTGCCTTTTGATAACAAAATCCGTTTTCTTTGTAATTGCTAATTGCTAATTGCTAATTGCTAATTGCTAATTGCTAATTGCTAATTGCTAATTGCTAATTGCTAATTGCTAATTGCTTACCAAGGATCAGTGAAGGCAGGGTTTTGAATAAACGAGCTGTCACTAAGCGAAAGCAAAAACCACTTTAAAGAATTCATTTCTGCGGGATTTAATTGTACACCTCCTGTTCCAACATCCTTCATTAAGGGATCAATCGTAGGTGAATCTTGAAGTCCTGTGCTATAATGAGAAATCACCTGATTTAAACTGCTAAACCTACCGTCATGCATATATGGAGCGGTAAAAGCCAAATTTCTAAGCGAAGGTGTTTTGAACTTTCCGTCATCTACAGGATTGCCTGTAACTTCTCCTAAGCCTTTGTCTGTAAAAGT
>JBLFXO010000302.1:0-4608 GCA_047609865.1 Arenicella sp. | reverse complement strand
ATGGGATGTAGATTCCCTGGAGAAGCAAATTCACCAGAAGAATTATGGAAGTTGATCTGCGATAAAAAGGATGCTTTAGGACCTATACCTAAAGATAGATGGGATTCTGATGCATTGTATGCGCCAGAATGGAGAAGAGCTGGAAAGATCAGTGTAAATCGTGGAGGTTTCATAAAGGATGTAGATAAATTTGATGCTGGTTTCTTTGGTATTTCGCCATTAGAGGCACAAAGAATGGATCCTCAACAAAGAATGCTGCTGGAAGTTTCATACGAAACTATTCAAGATGCTGGTTTGAATTTGAGTGATTTAGATGATTCAAAAACGGCTGTTTTTATCGGTATCTCTGCTCATGATTACGGAGATCTTCAAAATGCATATGAAGAACGTGTAAATATTGGTTCGCATACTAATGTTGGTGCTGCTCTTTGTATTAATGCGAATAGAATTTCCTATTCATATAACTTAAAAGGGCCTTCATTTGCTCTTGATACGGCTTGTTCATCTTCATTGAATGCAGTGCACATGGCTTGTCGTTCAATTTGGGAAGGTGATGCAACAGCTGCTTTTGCAGGTGGTGTAAACTCAATTTTAAAACCAGAACCTCAAATGGGTTTCAGTAAGGGTGGATTCTTATCTCCTGATGGAACTTGTTATTCATTTGATGAAAGAGGAAACGGATATATTAGAAGTGAAGGTGCTGGATTAATTTTCTTAAAGCCACTTTCTCAAGCTGAAGCTGATGGAGATACTATTTATGGAGTAATTCGAGGTTCTGCTGTCAATCAAGATGGTGCAACAAAAGGAATCTCAGTTCCTAATCCTTTAGCACAACAAGATTTATTAAGAGATGCATATAAAGATGCACAAGTTGATCCGCATGCTGTACAATATGTAGAGGCACACGGAACTGGAACTTTCGTTGGAGATCCAATTGAGACTAATTCAATTGGTAAAGTAATTGGAACGGACAGAGATGATACTTGTTTTATTGGTTCAATAAAATCAAACATTGGTCACCTTGAGCCTGCTTCAGGTGTTGCCGGAATTAGCAAATTGCTTTTGGCAATGAAGCACAAAACCATTCCACCAAATATTCATTTCAAGAATGGAAATAAAAACATTCCTTTTGATGAATTGAAATTAGTAGTCCCTGTTGATCAACATCCCTGGCCAGCTGCTTCAAGTGAAGAAAGTTTTGCAGGTGTAAATTCATTCGGATTTGGTGGGTCAAACGTCCACGTTGTATTACAAGGACACAAACAAAATGATCAGCCAAAAAAATCTAATGATAAAAAAGGACTTCAAGTTTGCACTTTATCAACTAGAAATGCTGATGCATTACAAGAATTAACGCAGTCATATATTGATTGGTTAAAGGATAAAGATAATACGGCTACTTTCAGTGATATTTGTTATTCAACTGCGGTTAGAAATTCACAACATGATTTCAGATTATCAGTTGTTGCTGAATCAAAAGCAGAATTAGCAGAAAGTCTTCAGGTTTATTTAAATGGTGAAACATTAAATGAAGTTGCTGATAACAGAGCCCTTGAAACTAAAGATAAAATTGTATTCATCTTTTCTGGTCAAGGTCCTCAGTGGTTTGCAATGGGTAGACAGCTACTTGCAACTGAGCCTATCTTTAAAGAGAACATTGAGAAACTTGAAAAAATGCTAGCAGTTCACGCTGACTGGTCATTAATTGAAGAGTTATCAAGAGACGAAGAAACATCAAAAATTTCTGAAACGAATATTGCACAACCTGCAATCTTTGCTATTCAAATTGCTTTATACGAAATGTGGAAAGCAATGGGTGTTCACCCAAAAGCTGTGGTTGGTCATAGTATTGGTGAAGTTGCTGCCGGATATGTTTCTGGAGCATTGACTTTAGAACAAGCCGTTCTTTTAATCTTTAACAGATCAAGAGTTCAGTTCAAAGCAACTGATAAAGGTAAGATGCTTGCTGTCGGAATTTCTCATGAAGCGGCTAAAGAGTTGATCAAAGGAAAAGAAGATAGAGTTTCTGTTGGTGCTGTTAACGGACCAGAAATGGTTGCGCTTTCAGGAGATACTGATGTAATTGAAGAAATTGCTGCTGATTGTGATTCAAAAGATATCTTCCATAAATTATTAGTGGTAAGAGTACCTTTCCACTCACATCACATGGAACCTTTAAAAGAAGAACTTTTGTCTTCTTTAGGTGAATTCAAAACTAAAGCTACTGACATCCCTTTCTATTCAACTGTTGAAGGTGGAATTGTTAAAGGTGAAGACTTGAATCCAGCATATTGGTTTAGAAACGTTAGAGATGCTGTATTGTTTACAGATGCTATTGACGCTCAAATCAAAGATGGTTTTGATACTTTTATTGAATTAGGTCCGCATCCGATTCACGCAATTGGTGTAAACGACTTATTAGAGATCAATAAGAAAAAAGGTATTGCTATTGGTTCATTGAGAAGAAAAGAGGATGAAAAGAAAACTTTCTTATCAAACGTGGGCAAACTTCATGCTTGGGGTGTTAACATTGATTGGAAGGCATTTTATGGTGAAGACAATAACTTTGTTCAATTACCTAAATACCCATGGCAAAAAGATTCGCATTGGGTAGAAAGTGAAGCTGGGAAGAAAATGCGTCTTGGAACTGTCGAATATGGACATCCACACCTAAAGAAAAAATCAGTTTCTGCAAGAGAAAGCAACAACATTCTTTGGGATGTTAATTTAGATAAAAGAACATACCCATACATTGAAGATCATAAAGTACAAGGGCCAATTGTATTCCCAGGTGCTGGACACGTTGATTTAATGATTGGTGCTGCGAAAGCTTCATTTGGTGAGAACTTTGGTTTCATTGAAGATGTAAACTTTGACAACGCTTTATTCTTGCCAGATAATGGTGAGCCGCCACATATCCAAATTGATATCTCACACGATAGTGGAGATTACTTTATTTATACCAAACCAAAAGGTAGAGATGAGCAATGGACAATGTGTTCAAACGGAAAGATTAATCATATCGCAGATAAGTTTGTTGCAAAACCAGTTGACTTAGAAGCAATCAAGAAAAGAATTACGATTCCTGTAGCGGTTAAACCAATGCATGATGAACTTTTAGAGTCAGGACTTTATTTAGGACCAAGCTTTAGAGGAATCACTAATCTTTGGAGATCTGATGGAAACTGGGAGTCATTGAGTGAAATTGATGTACATGAAAGTGTAAAATCAGAATTTTTCCAATTTAATATTCACCCAGGTGTATTAGACAGCTGTTTCCAAACTGTATTCGGAATCTTTAACGAGAGAGAAGATCAGTCTAAGAAAATGGGAGTTTATGTACCACGTCATATTGATAGAATCAAATGGCACGGTGATGTAAATTCAACCAAGCTATTTGTTCACGGTACATTAAGAGAATGGACTGATGAAGAAGCAATAGGTGAATTATGGATTTTCAATGCTGATGGTAGTTTAGTTGCAGAATTCCACGGATTTAAATCTCAGTACCTTAAAGGGTCTAGAGGTGAATCAGGGGGAGAAACTGACAGATGGTTCTATGAGTACAATTGGAACATGAAGTCACGCGCTGACCAAGAGTTAATGCGTAATCCAGGAGAATACCTTCCAAACCCTGAGTCAATTAGATCGGGAGTACAAGAAACAATTGACGAAGTAAACGGAAGATCTGTTCAAAAAGAATATTACGAGCAATACGAGCCAGAGCAATATGATTTGACATTGGCTTATATCTGTGAGTCTCTTCAAGAAATGGGAATGTCGTTTGCGGCAGGAACAAAAATTGATGTAGATCAGCTTTATAAGGACTTTGGAGTAATTGAAGTTCAAAAACGTTTGTTCTATCACATGTTCAAGCTGATCCAAATAGGAGGAATCTTAAAAGGAGCTGATGCATCTTATGAAGTGGTTAAAACACCTGACTTCAAAGATTTGAGAGCTTGGATGGATAATTTGAATTCAAGATATCCTCAATTCCACCACGAGTCTACTTTATTAGGTAGATGTGGGCCGGATATTCAAGGAGTTCTTCAAGGAACTGTTGATCCGATTCAATTAATCTTCCCTGAAGATAAGTGGGACGCAATTGTTCAATATTATGTGGAAGGATTCGCATTTAAGAAATATAACGATATAGCTGGACGATCAATTGCAGAATTGATTAAGAACATCCCGGCTGATCAAACAATCAGAGTATTAGAGATTGGTGCAGGTACTGGAGGTATGACACAAGCTATCCTTCCAATGTTACCAGCTGATAGAACAGAGTATGTCTTTACAGATTTATCTCACATGTTCATGATCAAGGCGCAGCAACGTTTTGCAGAATATCCATTTGTACAATACAAAATCATGGATATCGAAAAAGACCCTGCTGATCAAGGTATTGATTTGAATTCATTTGATTTAATTATCGCATCTGATGTTATCCACGCAACAAGAGACTTAAGTGTTTCTTTAGGAAATGTTAGAAAATTGTTAGCTTCTGAAGGAGTACTAATGATGTTAGAGGTAACTAACTCACCTGTATATCTTGATTTCATCTTCGGTATGACTGAAGGATGGTGGTTATATGAAGATTTCAGAACT
>JBLFXO010000301.1:0-4621 GCA_047609865.1 Arenicella sp. | reverse complement strand
ACATTATTGGGGATATGCGGCCGTTAATGAGAAGCGTTCAAATGAATATGAAGTTACCCATCCAAAGTGGGATCATTATGTAGTTCATAAATACGAAATAGACATTGATTTTAGTACCACATATGGTGAGCATTTCAAATTCTTGAATTCTGAAACACCAGACTCTGTCATGCTAGCTGAAGGATCAGAGATAACCGTTGAGAGCAAAAACAAGATCAAATAAATGAAAGATCAAAAGCTCACTACGCAAGTTTTCTCAGAAGGTGCTAAAGGCTATGCCGAGAAGTTCATGACCTATGATGCCTATCACGATTCATTTGATGTCTTTTGTGGATTGATTAAAAAAGATGATGCCGAAATTCTAGACGCAGCCTGTGGCCCTGGTAACATCACCAATTATCTTCTCAAAAAGAATCCATCATTCAAAATTACAGGAACAGATTTAGCGCCAAAAATGATTGAGTTGGCCAAAGAATTGAATCAGACCGCAAAATTTGAATTAAGAGATTTACTAAGCTTGGATAAAACTTATGACGCAATTATTTGCGGATTTGGTCTGCCCTATCTCAATAAAGAAGAAGCCTTACGTTTCATAGAGAAAGTATCACACTTTTTGTGTGCAGAAGGAGTCCTTTATCTATCCACTATGGAAGATGAATATTCAAATTCTGGATTTCAAAAATCTAGCTCAGGTAAAGGCCCTTCTCTTTTCATCCATTATCATGAGGCCGAATATTTAAAAACTGAGATGATTAAAAGTGGATTTGAAGTTGTGTTTGAAGATAGAAAGGAATATGTGCATACAGCTGAGAAGAGTTTTACGGATTTGATATTGATTGGGAAGAAAACAAAATAGCATGAGGTCCATCATTTTAATTTCCATATCGATTATTTTTAGCTCACTCGCTTATGGTAAAACGTATTTCAAATTTGATGAAGTAATCCATTATCGTCATACTATTGGTGAATTGGAATTCGAAGAAATGGATGCAAGAGCAGCCGAGAACAAAACTCTCTACAGACTGTTATCCGATCAGAAGCCAGCAAAACTGTCGAAAGAAGGTTTTGAAGAATCACTGTCAATCAACGGCTATCAAAAAAGAATTCTTGACAAAAGCCGTATGGACAGTCTCAAGACAATGCTCGTTCCTAAGAAGAATAGAGAATACATTGGCGAATCATGCATTGTTGCGTTTAGAGATATTCTCATTTTCAAAAATAAAGGAAAGCTCAGGGGGATAATAAAGATTTGTTTCTGGTGTGGCAATGTTTGGCCAATCAGTAAAAAAGGAGAAATAGACTTTGGATCATATCTTGAGCTCAGAAGGTTAGGAAAGATATTGAGCTATTAATAAATCCTTTCAAGCGATAAGCTCCAAATATCCAGCATGAAATAAAAGTCATTTTTTCACTCCGACTTCAAATGCTATGTTTGATTTGTGAAACAAGTATTCTTCATCTTATCTGTACTCTTCTTATTCTCCTGCAAATCTAAAAACACAAGTGCTTCTGCTACTGAAATTCAAATAGACACGTTGAATTTGATACCCCATGAATTGAACGGTGATACAGTAATCGCTCATGCCGACACAATTAGATATTGGCGCTGGGATGAATATAAAGCGTCATGGTATTGGGAAGAACCGGGTGTGACCACTTTACGCTACAATCACTTTAAATATAGAATTGACGGCAAGTTCTCCAAAGAAGCGTGGGAAGAACGACACGATACTCTATTTATAAACGAAGATGTGGGATGGTATCTTCAGGCAAGAACAATGTGGATTGATGCCGAGAATGATTCAGATAAATTTGAGGTCGCACTCTCTGTTGAGCAATCCATTTGGGAACAGTTTGACTATGATTGGTACCAAGACAGCACTTTTAATCACGAAAAATGGGACAAAGAGAGTTACTCGAGAATGGAGCGATCAGATTACTATGCGCTTGAGGATTCGGCAGGGCATTACAAGATTCCTGGAGATTTTACAGGCTTCTTTCATGACCGATTTATAGAAGGGCACGAATATGATACCATCAGTAATTTCGTAGATAGCGAAGGTGGAGGATCTTACGCATCTTTTGAAATAAATAATAAACCATGTTGTTGGATGGCCGATTATGGTGTCTTTAGAATAACAAGAATAACTCCTCAAGGAATTAAATCAGAACATTACTTCAAAGTTTTCTATAGTTATGGTTGTTAAAACCTCAGTAAAATAGAATCTTGGCACGAATTTTATTCTGTATCTTTAGAATCGAAAATATACAGCATGAAGAAAATACTATTGATACTCGCATTAATTCCGTTTGCAAGCATAGCTCAAGAGAGAAAGGTTAAGAACGTGATCTTATTGATCGGTGACGGAATGGGTCTTTCTCAACTATCTAGTATCTACTATTTTAATGACGGAAAAACGCCTAATTTCAGCCGTTTCAGATCAATAGGACTGATGAACACCTCATCTGCGAAAGAATTGATAACTGACTCTGCTGCCGGAGCGACAGCTTTTGCAACAGGCCAAAAATCATACAACGGAGCTATTAGTGTGGACACTTTAGAAAGAGACATTACGACTCTCATTGAAGTAATTGAAGCGAAAAACATCATGTCAGGATTGATTGCTACATCTTCGATCACTCATGCCACTCCAGCTTGTTTTTATTCTCACGCCATTTCTAGAAACTTGGCTGAAGATATTGCGAGAGACTTACCTCTATCTGGGGTTGACTTTTTTGCTGGAGGGGGATTAAAATACTTCAACAAAAGAGAAGATGGTCTTAACATGTACAGAGAATTGATCAAAAAGGGATTCGTTTTGGATACTACAGGTTTGAACCCGCTCAAGAAGTTGAACAAGATGAAGCGTTACGGTTATTTCATGGCTGAAAATGGTTTAAAATCAAAATTAGAAGGAAGAGATGACTTCCTGAAGGACGCAACAAACCTAGCAATTTCTCACTTAAGTCAATCTGAAGAAGGATTCTTCTTAATGGTTGAAGGTTCTCAAATTGATTGGGAAGGTCATGCTCACAATGGACAAGGGATTATTGAAGAGGTAAAGGATTTTGATAAGGCAGTAGGCGCTGCTTTAGATTTTGCTGAAATTGATGGTGAGACTTTGGTTATAGTAACCGCAGATCACGAAACTGGTGGATTTGCTCTAGCTCCAACAGCGAAGGATAGCTCTTGGCAATACAATGACATCAATCCAACTTTTTACAAAGGAGCAGATGATCCAGCAATGTCATATGCAGCACATACAACTACTTTAATTCCTGTATTAGCTTATGGACCGAGATCTGAATTATTTCAAGGGTTTTATCAGAACAACGATATCTTTCACAAGATAATGGCCGCTACCTCTTGGAACATAGTTACTAAGCCAAATCAGAAAACAATGCCGGCTAACATTAACAGATTCGAAGAAGACAAATAGACTGCCCCAATGCCCAACTTAAAATTTGAGACTGAGCGTCTCGTAATCAAAGAACTTTCTTTGGATGTGATTGATGATTTTTATGATCTGCAATCCAACAAAAATGTGCTGGAATTCGTTGGATCTCCAGTCAGCACAATGGAAGATTGCATCAAAGAGATTCCTTCTTTACAAGCCAGCTATTCGGATGATAAAGCCGAGCTTTTAGTTTGGGGAATAGAGAATAAACTCACGGGAGATTTCATTGGCACTTGTGCCTATGTTAGAGAAGAAGGAAATGAAATTGGATATAGGTTAAGAGAAATACATTGGGTGCATGGATACGGATCTGAACTTACTAAAGGTTTGATTGATTTCGTTTTCAATGAATATCCAATTAATGAAATTTGGGCTGAGGCGGATGAATTGAATATCGCTTCAGTCAAAATATTAGATAAAAACTTAGTGAATCAAGGCAAGCGCTGGAATGAGAAAGACAACTGTTGGGATTTCCATTACCTTTTAACAAGAGAAGAACATGAGAAAAAGCGAAATTAAAACTGCTCCATCCTATTACGATAGTTATATCTCTTTGGCAGGAGATGGAGATTTGATGCCTGAATTAATGTCAGGTGGATTGCAACTATTTGTTGACCATGCTGATAAATTAGAAGCTCTTGGACAAAAGACATACGCTGAGGGAAAATGGACTGTTCAAGAAATGTTAGAGCATTTAATGGATACTGAAAGACTTTTTCAAGCCAGGTCATTGCGATTTGCGAGAGCTGATAAAACTGACTTACCAGGATATGATGAAGACTTATATGCCGCTAATGCCAGATCAAATGAGATTCCGTTTAGAAAATTATTAACTGATTATAGATTACTTAGATCCGCAAGCATTGCCATGTTCTCTAACTTTAATGAAGAGGAACTGCAAAGAACAGGAACTGCAAATGGACAAGAAATATCAGTATTGGCCATGGGATTCATTATAGTTGGTCATCCTATCCACCACTTCAATATTTTGAAAGAAAGGTATTTTAGCCTGCTCTAAGCCTACGCTCAGATTAAAGATCGCTGCCCTGAAAGAACAAAGACAAAAGACTTGAGCCTCTAGTTTATCAATAATCAACTTCAGAAGCTTCTTCCACCAAAACTTCAAGAGATCGTCTTTTTTTTCTTCTACATAGTAATACTCC
>JBLFXO010000300.1:0-4659 GCA_047609865.1 Arenicella sp. | reverse complement strand
TTACTACACCACAAAAAAAAAACGACTACCTCATAACATAAGTTACAATTTTTTAACCTTAAATAAAAATCGGATGTTTGAATCATGAGATTTCTATTTAAACTTTCAACGCTAACTTTTCTATTTTTTAGTGTAGCCGTTTGGGCTTCAAATAAAAAAATCAAGAAGCAAACTGAAGATCAAATAACTTATTCGATCAATGAGATTTCCCCTATGAAATCTGCTTTAGTGTTAGGAGCCGCGAA
Organism: Arenicella sp.; assembly: GCA_047609865.1. Classification (GTDB taxonomy): domain Bacteria; phylum Bacteroidota; class Bacteroidia; order Flavobacteriales_D; family Crocinitomicaceae; genus Paracrocinitomix. The sequence continues at coordinate 4,414 of JBLFXO010000300.1, read as the reverse complement.
ATATTTATCAAACGGCAACGTCAATCCATACTTCCAAAACCGTATAGTTGCCGCCGCCGAACTCTATCATAGCGGCAAAGTTAGAGAGATTATTGTTTCTGGTGATAACCACACCGTTTCTTATGATGAGCCAACATTTATGGCTGAATCCCTAATAGAACTGGGAGTCCCAGATAAAGTGATAATTAGAGATTATGCAGGATTTAGGACCTTAGACTCAGTAATTAGGGCTAAAAAAGTTTTCAACTGTTCAGAATTGATAATTGTTAGTCAGGAGTTCCATAATCAACGTGCCGTATTTGCAGCAAATCATTTTGGAATAGACGCCCAAGGCTATAATGCAAAGGACGTAGAGAGTATTGGCAACTTCACTCATCTTAGAGAAATTGGAGCGAAATTCTTGATGATTCTCGACCTTTACTGTTTTCACACCGAAGCTAAATTTATGTGATTTTTTCTGGCTTATCAATACTTCTTTCCTAATTTAGCGATTAATTGAAGTGAAAAAGCTACTATTATTTATATCGATTATTGGGCTGACAATGGTTTCTTGCAAAAAGGAGACTCTTGCTTGTATTCAACTAGACACTAGTTCAGCGAATTCTGGAACCCCTATTGTTTTTACTTCTTGTTCTGAGCATTCTTTGAGTTATATATGGTCGTTCACTGGGCCTGCTGGTGCTCCTGAAAACGCTATGCAATTCGGAGAACCAATCTTTGAACGTGCTTTTACTGTTCCTGGAGTTTATACTGTTGAGTTAATTTCTTATAAGAAATATTCTTGGCTAGGAGACCAAAGCATGGCCACTACTACCTTCACTATCAATTAAATTCAAAACAACCTAGATCAGGTTCAGAATCCCTTGTAATGCCTTCTAAATCGAATGGGAAGCCGAAAATTGTATTTCCAGCATTTCTATAAACTGAATTTTCTAAGAGATGAAAGTCATTATCTTGAGGATCTACGTATCCTGGAGCACCTGTCCATATGACATCTGAATATGGCGTATAATCATAAACCTGATCTCTCTTAAAGAAGTTCTTCCCAAACACCATGGTCACTCCACAATCAATGGTATCCACAATGAACTCCTTATCAATTGTTCCATCAGCTACATTATTCTGAAAGTCTGCGGTCATTGGGCGACAATAGATGACGTTGTCTACCTCAAAATTATTTGAAATTGCTAAAGCTGGCCCCGCTCTACTCCCACTCCAGTAATTCACAAAGTCACAATGAATCATAGTGTAGTCTCCTCCAGCAAATAAATATGCAGAACTAATTCCGGCATCTCCGAAAAAACAATTTGACGCTTGAATAATTGGTCCTGCATTCGCGTTGAAGGCAAAAAAGTCGTGATTATCTATTATCGTGTTTTTGAGATCAAGTGTTAACGGTGATCCGGTAGAATCAACTTGTAAGCCGACAGAGCCATTCTTAATTATCGCATAATCAATAGTTGATGTATTTGCTTCAATTAATCTGATCCCCCACCATTGTCCAGAGACATCATCATAAAAACTTTCTAAACGATCCCCTTGAAATACTACTTCATTCCCATAACTCCCTTGTATATCCAAAGAGGACTTATAGACTATTAGTTGCGAATTCTTATGTCCATAAATTTGAGTTCCGGCTTGAATAGTTAAATTAAGATTTGAATCTATTCCCGGAAATCCAACAGCTACAGTATTATATAAAACATGTGGTTTATCATTCATCCATGTCCCTGAAACGACTTCATCATTATGAAAATAAGCGTCCTGACCCCAAACATCTAGATTAACGTATTGATTCAAGCCATTGGTTTTAAAACGAATTGAATCCATAATGATCAATGGGTTCGTAGCACTATTTACTTGTAAAGTAACTTCAACAAATACGAATAAAGAATCATTTGCAGGTATCTCTATCTCTGTATGATAGTCTGCAGCCACCCCATCTAAGTTAATTCTGAAAGGAGAAGTTGCTCCGCCCATCAATTCAACTTCTTCAATATTGATTGGCTGACTATTGTGATTATAAATTTTTAAGCGCTTAGTAGTAGACCCTATTGTAGTAAATACAGTATCAAACAGCACTGTATCCTTTGAGAAGTCTAGATGATCTTGTGTGAAAATCAAATCCTTCTTGCAAGAAGAGAATGCTATTATGATAAGAGCCGATATTATTAGAATCACTTTCATGCTTATATTCAAAGGTAATCACGTATTTTTACTTTTTTTATTTTAATGTCAAGAAAATAATCTTGAATAAAAAAATAATTATAACTTTGCCCTCCGATTTCAGGCATAAGACTGAATACTCGGCCAAATTGATTAAAAAGATATAAGATGAAAAAGGGAATTCACCCGGAGGAATATAGAATGGTAATCTTTAGAGATATGTCTAATGGTTACTCTTTTGTTTGTAATTCTTGCTCTCCAGCAAAAGAAACTGATAAATGGGAAGACGGTAACGAGTACCCATTAATAAAATTAGATATCTCTTCACAATCGCATCCTTTCTTTACTGGAAAAATGCAATTTGTTGATACTGCAGGTAGAATTGACAAGTTCAAGAACAGATACGGAGATAGAAAAAAAGGTTAATTCCTTAATAATATTTAAACTAACCCATTTCGATATATTCGGAATGGGTTTTTTTGGTTTTATAAATTATCTTTATAAAAAAACACGGCATGACTATTTCTTTTGATGACAATGGCAAACATCTAGCTTTAGCTCCATTAACGTTCACCAGACCGGTTTGCGATTTACGATTGGGGATTCTCACTATTGAAGAAAGCTGGCTAAAGCAATTAGATTTCAATGGAGAAGTTGGATACATAACCGAAGAATATCTTTCAGAGAAATTTACTGCCAAACCATCTGATTTACGAATCGCAGGAAATGTAAAACCATCAAAAAGTGTGGCTTACCTAGTCAAAGAACTAGTAGAAGATGGAAAACTATCTATTAATGGTAACTGGGTGGCTACGAAAGGAAACGGTTCTAGAGTGCAAGAAACTACAATGGATGAAAATGACTTTATGATCATCAATCATCCTTGGGAACTATTTCAAAATAACGGAAGAGCTATTCGTTGGGACTTCGAACTAATCACCTCAGGACGTAATACTCAATTACCAAGTTCAACAAATACGATTTTAGGGAACAATGAAATCTTCATTGAAGAAGGAGCCAAAGTAGAATGTGCTATCTTAAATACAACTGACGGACCTATTTATATTGGAAAGGATTCAGAGATAATGGAAGGGAGTATCATTAGAGCCCCCTTCGCGCTTTGTGATAATGCGACCATCAAGATGGGAGCTAAAATATATGGTGATACCACAATCGGTCAACATTGTAAGATTGGTGGTGAAGTAACCAATTCAATCTTCTATGCTTATTCAAACAAAGGTCATGATGGATTTGTTGGGAATTCTGTGATCGGAGAATGGTGCAATTTAGGAGCGGATACGAATACATCCAACCTGAAAAACAATTATTCAAATGTTCGTTATTACTCATACGCAACAAAAGAGATGGTTGAAACTGGAACTCAATTTTGTGGATTGATAATGGGAGACCATTCCAAGACAGGAATTAACACAATGCTCAACACTGCCACAAACGCGGGTATTTGCGCGAATATATTTGGTGGTGGATTCCCTCCAAAACAAGTAAAGTCATTCAGTTGGGGAGGTTTTGATGACAGCCCTGTATTTAAGCTTGATAAAGCATATGAAGTTGCTCAAAATATGATGGGCAGAAGACAAATTGAACTGACAGAGACTGACAAAAAAATCCTTAATCACCTTTTTAGCCAATTGGCATAAGAATTGACTCTTTTATTACAAGGATAAGTAATCCGGCTGATTCAGTGATATTTACAATTAAACACTGCATTAAAAAAAGGATGTTTTATCCTTTTGATGACAAACTGACCGACTAAACTGCACATATGTCTGAAACTTTTGAAAAGGACTTCATAGATTTAAGTAATATTATTGACCAAGAACCGGAATTCATTCCTCTAATCTCTGAAGAAGAAGAGGATAAAATGAATAAAGAGGATGTTCCTTTAGAGCTTCCTATTTTGCCAATTAGAAACAATGTTCTATTTCCTGGTGTCGTTATTCCTATTACTGTAGGAAGAGATAAATCAATCAAACTAATAGAGGAAGCTTACAATGGAGATAAAACCATTGGAGTCGTTTCTCAAATTAAAGCTTCCGTTGAAAATCCCGAGCCAATAGATTTCCATAATATTGGAACTGTTGCGCATATTATTAAGCGTCTAAAAATGCCTGATGGATCAACAACGATTATCATTCAAGGTAAAAGAAGATTTCAAATAGAGCATTTCGTTCAAACTGAACCTTACTTTAAGGCCAAAGTTATCGGATTGAAAGATGCAAAAATCAAT
>JBLFXO010000299.1:0-4663 GCA_047609865.1 Arenicella sp. | reverse complement strand
GGTGATTGCGGATTTGTCGTTTCATATGCAACTGACATCCGTCCAATTATTGAAAGCTCATGTAAAACTCAGGCAGGATCTGGAACAGGTTGTCATGATGCCTGGATTGATGATTACAGTCAAATTAAGACGGCTATTGACAATAATAAAATTCCAGACAGAGCTTTGGTTCAATTAAACATGCCTTTCATGCCAAATACATGGGGAATTGATTCATTAACTACGAATGAAAAAGATATCATGCAATGTTGGATTGATCAGGGATATCCAGAATTTTAAATCATTATTAAAACTTCCTATTTGAGACAGATAAAAGGACATCAAAAAAGAATACTTCTATTCAACTTAGTTGTAGCCTTGGCGTTTCTTTCAACTTCGTGCCTCAAGGATAAAACAATTCCATTAGGTCCCTGTGTTACTGTGGTTTCATACTCAACTGATATCAGACCAATAATTGAAAACTCTTGTAAAACTCAAGCGGGGCCTGGAACGGGTTGTCATGATGCTTGGATTGATGATTACAGCCAAATTACTGGACAGATAGCAGGTGGAGGATGGTCCAATAGAGTCATATCTCTTAAAGACATGCCAGTAATGCCTAACACATGGGGGATTGATTCTCTAAGTTCAGATGAAATCCAAGTAATGCAATGTTGGATTGACCAAGGTTATCCAGAAAACTAGATCACTTCTCGCGATCAATGGATTATTGCTAAATTTGCGGCTTCATATCCAAGATCAAAAAAATGGAATACGACTTTCGTCAAATTGAAGACAAGTGGCAAAAATATTGGGCCGATAATAAAACATTCGCAGCTCAAGACAATTCAGAAAAGCCAAAATATTACGGACTATCAATGTTTCCTTACCCTTCTGGGGCGGGATTACATGTTGGTCACCCACTAGGCTATATCGCTTCTTGTATCTATGCTAGATATAAAAAACTGCAAGGTTACAATGTCTTGCACCCAATGGGATATGATTCCTTTGGATTACCCGCAGAGCAGTATGCTATCCAAACAGGGCAGCATCCAGCAATTACGACTAAAGAGAATATTGAGAGATATAGAGGTCAGTTGGATAAAATTGGATTCTCTTTTGACTGGGACAGAGAAGTTAGAACTTCAGATCCCGCTTACTACAAGTGGACACAGTGGATATTCAAACAACTTTACAACTCTTGGTATAACAAAGAGTCAGACAAGGCAGAAGCAATCCAAAGCTTAATCACTTTATTTGAAACTTCAGGAAATTCCGCAGTTAAAGCTGTTCACGACCATGAAGGAGAGTTTTCTTCAGATGAGTGGAAAAGTTATAGCGAAGAAGAGAAACAGAAAATATTAATGAATTACCGTCTTACTTTTTTGGCGGATTCATGGGTTAACTGGTGTCCAGCTTTAGGCACAGTATTAGCAAATGATGAAATTAAAGATGGTGTTTCAGAAAGAGGTGGACATCCTGTCGAACAAAAGCTCATGAGACAATGGAGTATGCGAATTACGGCATACGCGGAACGTCTGATAAATGATTTAGAAACTGTCGACTGGAGTGACTCAATCAAAGAGCAACAAAGGAATTGGATAGGAAAATCAGTTGGGGCATCAGTTAGTTTTGATTTAGATGGACATGAAGGTTCAATTGAAGTGTTTACAACACGTCCTGACACTATTTTTGGTGTTTCATTTATGGTTTTAGCACCAGAACATGACTTGGTTGATAGCATTACAACCGCAGCATTTAAAGATGCGATTACAGATTACAAGAAACAAGCAAGTTTAAAGACAGAAAGAGATCGACAAGCTGACGTAAAGAACATCACCGGTCAGAATACCGGAGCATTTGTCACTCATCCGTTCACAGGAGAGAAAATTCAAATTTGGATAGCTGATTATGTATTAGCAGGATATGGAACAGGAGCTGTAATGGCTGTTCCCTGCGGAGATCAAAGAGATTGGGACTTTGCAAAGCACTTCAATATTGAAATCAAGAATATTTTTGAAGATACAGATATATCAGAAGCTGCTTACTCTGAAAAAGAAGCGAAAATTTCTGATTCAGACTTTCTAAGTGGTTTAACCATTAAGAAAGCTCTCAAATTAGCAATTTACGAAATTGAACAAAGAGGTTTCGGAAAAGGTCAGACCAACTATAGATTAAGAGAAGCTGTCTTTTCAAGACAACGTTTTTGGGGAGAACCATTCCCAATCTACTACAAAGGGGAGACTCCTTATGTTTTAGATGACGCAAAACTACCTGTCACTTTACCAGAAGTGGATGCTTATTTACCAACTGAAGATGGCGAGCCACCTTTGGCAAGAGCTAAGAAAGACGCATGGAATGTTTCTGAAGGTGATCGTATGGAATTCAACACAATGCCTGGTTGGGCTGGGTCTTCATGGTATTTTTTAAGATACATGGATCCTAATAATGAAGAAGCCTTTGTATCTAAAGAAAAGGCCGATTATTGGGGACAGGTTGATTTATATATAGGCGGTTCTGAACATGCTACAGGTCACTTACTATATTCAAGATTTTGGACGAAGTTCTTATCTGACATGGGTTACATCAACTTCAATGAGCCTTTCAAGAAGATGATTAACCAAGGAATGATTTTGGGGAGATCTAACTTTGTGTATAGAGATAAAGACTCTGGTAAGTTCGTTTCCTTTGATAAGAGAAAAGAATACAAAACAGCTCGTTTAAATGTAGATATCAATAGAGTTGACAATGATAAGCTTGATACCCAAGCTTTCAAAGAATGGTTGCCAGAATATGCAAATGCTGAATTCATTTTGAATGAAGACGGTGATTACTTATGCGGAAATGAGGTGGAAAAGATGTCAAAATCTAAGTACAATGTTCAAACTCCAGACGAATTAGTAGAGAAGTTCGGAGCCGATACCTTACGTTGTTACGAGATGTTCTTAGGACCACTTGAACAAGCTAAACCTTGGGATACTAAAGGAATTAACGGGGTTCACAACTTCTTAAGAAAACTTTGGCGACTATCTCATGATGAAGAAAACAACTTTGTGGTGACTGAAGGAGAAGCAGATAAGAAATCATTGAAAACACTTCACAAGACTATTAAGAAAATCAAAGAAGATTTAGATAGATTCTCTTTCAATACAGCCGTGTCTAATTTCATGATTTGTGTCAACGAATTAGGAGAACAAAAGTGTAACAACAAAGCCATTCTTAAAGAACTTACAATTTTAGTTTCATCTTATGCGCCTCACATTGCAGAAGAGTTATGGGAGAAGTTAGGAGGAACTGAAAGTGTGACGTTCGCTACCTTCCCAACCTTTAATCCTGACTTCTTAGTAGAAGCAAATCATAAATACCCAGTTTCATTCAATGGTAAAATGAGATTCTTACTTGAACTGCCTAACAGCCTTTCAAAAGAAGAAATTGAGAAAGAAGTGCTTTCGAATGAACAATCAGAAAAATGGCTAGAGGGCAAAGACCCAAAGAAGGTGATCGTTGTTCCTGGTAAGATTGTGAATATCGTAGTTTAAATAAAAATCATATTTATGAAATACTTAATCGTCCTATTTAGTCTGTTACTAAGTGCTTTTTCTTTTTCTCAAAAGGTGGATATGTCTATTTTTGGAGAGATGAAAGCCCGTTCAATCGGACCAGCAGGAATGAGCGGAAGAGTTACTTGCATAGATGTAATTGAATCTGATCCATCCACAATTTATATTGGAACAGCTTCTGGAGGTGTTTGGAAGTCAAACAGTGGAGGCGCAACATGGGAACCGATAGCAGACACAATAGGAACCTTAAACATTGGGGCAATTGCTATTCAACAATCAAATCCATCTGTAATTTGGGTTGGCACTGGAGAAGGGAACCCTAGAAACAGTCAGAGTAGCGGATATGGATTGTATAAAACTTTAGATGGTGGCGAAAACTGGGAATTGATAGGATTAGAAAACACTCGAAATATTCATAGAGTACTTATCCACCCAACAGACCCTAATACGATTTGGGTGGGAGCACAAGGGCCAGCTTGGGGAGATAATCCGAACAGAGGAGTCTATAAAACAACTGACGGCGGAAAGAGTTGGAAGCAGGTATTAAAAGGAGCTGATGGTGTTGGAATTGCAGATTTAGTTTTAGACCCCAACAACCCTAACAAGCTAATAGCTAGCATGTGGGAATTCAGAAGAAACCCATGGACATTTAATTCTGGAGGAGAAGGTTCAGGAATGTTCATCACGTATGATGGAGGAGACAGTTGGGAAGAAAGAACGGAGAAAGACGGTTTACCAAAAGGCAATTTAGGAAGAATGGGATTGGCCATTGCTCCCTCTAATTCAAAACGAGTTTATGCCTTAATTGAAGCAGAGAAGAATGAAGTTTACCGCAGTGATGATGGCGGATTCAATTGGAAATCTGTCAGTAAGGATGAAGACGCCTTCAATCGACCATTTTACTACAGTGACATTTTTGTTGACCCCGAAAATGAGAACCGCGTTTACAGTTTATGGTCACGTGTTTCACGATCTGAAGATGGCGGAAAAAGTTGGGAAGTGATTATTCCATACTTTAGTGTTCATCCAGATAATCATGCATTTTGGATTCATCCAAAAGACCCATCATATATTATTTTAGGAAATGATGGCGGAATGGCGATCTCTAGAGATAAAGCTGATAC
>JBLFXO010000298.1:0-4685 GCA_047609865.1 Arenicella sp. | reverse complement strand
TGAAAAGTACTTCTCTGGAAAGATGAGTTCTTCAGAAATGCATGCCTTTGAGATGAAAGCACAGTCGGATCCATTCCTTTATGAAGCAATGGAAGGTTACTCTGAAAATCCAAAAGCTCTGGAGCATATAAAAAGACATATTTCAAAGCAAAAGAAAGTTAGCAAATCATTTTTTGGCTCAAGAACAATAGCTGTTCTTGGTGTTGCTTGTGGACTTTATTTAATTGCATGGATATTCTACAATCCATCAAAACCAAATGAAAACATATCGGATACAAATGACATTTCTGATTTAAATGATTTGGTTGAAGTGGAATTAGTACCAGAATCTATTGACTCTTTTAAGATCGTTCAAGTAATTGATCAAATTGCCATTTCGGAATTAGTGGATAATCAAAATTCACTTGACACCAAAAAGAACGACTCACAAGATTCATTTGTAGTTTATCATGATGTCATCACTTTTGACGAAGACCATGAGGTTGTAGAGTATTTTGAAATCGAAGAAGAATTCAGTCAACAGAACATTACAGTGTACGCACCGTCAGTTTATTTGGAAGACTTATATGTAGTTGACTATAGAGAAATTAAACGAAGCGGAACAAAAATCAATTATACGAAGTACGAGCTCAGTGGTGTTTCTGCAGCCTTTGAGAGCGACTCCTTAAGAGATAGAACAGAATTGGTTGAGAAACAAGTTGAAGTGCCGTATGTAGATTATCTAGAAACTTCAATGTATTACTTTTCTCGGAGTAAGTTTAAGAAGGGACTAAACAGATACCTCACTATTCTCGAACAATACCCGAAAGATTTGAATGGCCTATTCTACGGTGGTCATTGTTATTTTAATATGAAGAAATATCAGGAAGCCAAGAATTTCTTTGAATTGGCTTTAGAATATGAAAAGGAAAAAGGCTTTGTAGCCTTTGCTGAAGAATCCAAATGGTACTTGGCCAAAACCTTGATTAAGTTGAAGAACTTTGGCCAGGCCAAGAAAATCCTTGATGAAATAATCATGGAAGGTCAATTTTACGCCAAGGATGCCATCAAACTAAAAGATTCAATCTAAAAGATCTTTTTACCCTCATATTTTCTCTATCTATCTCCCTTCTGTCTTAAGGAATTCACTAACTTTGGCCTCCATAATTTTATAGACAAAGCAAATGGAGATTCCCAAGCAATACGATCCGACAAAGTCGGAAGACAAATGGTACAGTCACTGGCAAAACCAGGGGTACTTTCACTCAACACCTGATGAAAGAGAACCGTACACAATTGTAATTCCTCCTCCAAATGTCACTGGTGTGCTTCATATGGGTCATATGTTGAATAATACCATTCAGGATGTATTGGCGAGAAGAGCTAGAATGCAAGGGAAAAATGTGTGCTGGGTGCCAGGAACCGATCACGCAAGTATTGCTACTGAAGCTAAAGTTGTTCAAAAACTTAGAGCTGAAGGAATAAAAAAATCTGATTTATCAAGATCTGAATTTTTAGGTCATGCTATGGATTGGAAAGATAAGTATGGAGGCGTTATTCTTGAGCAATTGAAGAAGCTCGGGGCCTCATGTGATTGGGAAAGAACTGATTTTACCATGAACCCAGATTATTCTGAATCTGTAATTGACACTTTTATAGATTTATACAATAAAGGTAAAATCTACCGAGGGATAAGAATGGTAAATTGGGATCCTTCCGCCCAAACAGCTCTTTCTGATGAAGAGGTTTTACATAAAGAAGTTAATTCAAAGCTTTACCATGTTCGCTACAAGATTGAAGGATCAGAAGACGAATGGTTAACCATAGCTACAACAAGACCTGAAACAATTTTAGGAGATACTGCAATTTGCGTGAATCCTAATGATGCGCGTTACGCTAATCTTAAAGATAAGAGAGCGATAGTTCCTATAACCAATAGATCTGTTCCTATTATTCAAGATGAATATGTTGAAATGGAATTTGGAACAGGTTGTTTAAAAGTTACTCCAGCGCATGATGAAAATGATTATGCTCTTGGCGGAAAACATGAATTAGAAACAATCGATATTTTAAATGATGACGGATCTTTGAATAAGCACGGACTTCATTATGAAGGACAAGATAGATTTGAAGCTCGAAAAAATATAGCGAAAGAATTAGACGAGTTGGGATACATGATCAAAATTGAAGATCATATTAATAAAGTAGGTTATTCGGAGAGAACGAACGCTGTTATTGAGCCAAAGCTTTCATTGCAATGGTTTGTTGACATGAAGGAATTTTCAAAACCAGCTTTGGAAGTAGTTATGGACGGAACAGTAAAGTTTCATCCTGACAATATGAAAAACACCTATAGACACTGGATGGAAAACATCAAAGACTGGTGCATTTCAAGACAGCTGTGGTGGGGTCATCAAATCCCGGCTTGGTATTACGGAAAAGGTGAAAACGATTTTGTGGTTGCAAGAACGGCTGAAGAAGCTGCCAGCATGGCAACTGAAAAGTCTGACTCTATTATCACAATTGATGATTTAAAAAGAGACGAAGATGTATTAGATACGTGGTTTTCTTCATGGTTATGGCCAATAGCTGTTTTCAAAGGATTGAAAGATCCTGGTAATGAAGATATCAACTACTACTACCCTACTAATGATTTAGTGACTGCGCCGGAAATTATGTTTTTCTGGGTAGCGCGAATGATTATTGCAGGATTAGAATACATGGATGAAATCCCATTCAAGAATGTCTATTACACAGGTATCGTAAGAGACAAGCTGGGTAGAAAGATGTCAAAATCTTTAGGGAACTCACCAGACCCAATTGAATTGATTCATGAGTATGGGGCTGACGGTGTTAGAGTTGGAGTATTGATTTCATCTCCGGCAGGAAATGATTTACCATTTGATAGCTCACAATGTGAACAAGGAAGAAATTTCTCGAACAAAGTTTGGAATGCTTTCAGATTAGTGAATATGTGGGAAGAGCAAGACATGCCTCAACCTGAAGAGAACAAACTGGCTATCGAATGGTTTGATAGCAAATTGAATGCGGCATTAGACCAAATCAATGAAGCTTTTGACAAGTTTAGATTATCAGATGCATTAATGATTACCTATAAATTGGTTTGGGATGACTTCTGTTCTTGGTATTTAGAAATGATTAAGCCGGGTTATCAGCAACCAATTGATTCTGCAACATTAGAACAGACTAAATTATTCTTTGAAAAGGTGCTTAGAATGATGCATCCTTTCACGCCATTCGTTACTGAAGAAATTTGGCATTGGTTGAGAGAAAGAAAAGAAGGAGAAGATATTATTGTTGCGGCTTGGCCAAAAGTGGAGACTATTGACAAGAATATCCTTGCTGGATTTGAAACGGCATCTGACATTATTTCAAACATCCGAAATATTAGAAAACAAAACAATATTGCCAATAAGGTGAAAATTGATTTGTCTGTAAAGATTAATGCTGACAAGAAAGAAGGATTTGATAGTGTAATAGCGAAGATGGGAAATCTTGAAAACCTTGTTTATATAGGCGACAAGATTCCTAACTCGTTCTCTTTTATTGTTGAGAACAATGAATACTTCATTCCTTTTGGAGAAGAAGTTGATGTTGAAGCGGAGAAGGAGAAGATTGAAGGAGAGATTGAATATGCGAAAGGATCATTAGTAATTGTTCAGAAGAAATTGAGCAACGAACGTTTCGTAAACAATGCTCCTGACGCAGTAGTTGCGAGTGAGAAGAAGAAAGAATCTGATGCTTTGAATAAGATTAAGATACTTGAAGAAAAATTAGCAGAACTTAATTAATATGAAACAATCAATTCTCTTATTCGGACTATTTATCCTTTTGACATCTGGAAAGAAACCTGCCGTCACTTTAGGAACCATTGAACTTTTCAACAAACAGGTTTCTATCAAAGTTCCAGCTCAGTTTGAGTTGATGAATGAAAACAGAATGAAGAAAGTATTTCATTCTGCAGTTATACCTGACTTGGCATACTCGAATATTGAAAAAGATGTGAGAATTGGATTTGATGCTGAAGCGATTGGTTCAAAGGAATCTGGAATCCCAATGTTGACGATTCGATTTGAGAAGATATTGAAAAAGCTTCATCCTAAAGCGAATTGGAAAAGCCAGGGAGTTGAAGTAATTAATGGACAGAAGGTTGGTTATATAGAGTACATTAATAAGGCGCCTTCCAAGTTTTACGAATTACTCTTCTTTACTTCATTTAAAGGACAATTGTTGTCTTGTACTTTTCATGCACCGAAAAAAGGTCATAGGCCTTGGAAGAAGATTGCGCATGAGATAATGCAATCAATGACTATAAAAAAATAACTAGATTTATACTAATCAAAAAATTGAACTATGAGCTATGATGTTGTTATAATCGGATCTGGACCTGGGGGCTATGTTGCCGCTATTAGATGCGCACAATTAGGATTCAAAACTGCAATCATTGAAAAATATAATACGCTTGGTGGAACTTGCTTGAACGTTGGATGCATTCCTTCAAAAGCATTACTTGATTCATCAGAGCATTTTCATACTGCAACTCATGATTTTGAAAAGCATGGGATTGATGTATCATCTGTTAAGGTGAACATGAAGCAAATGATTGCACGTAAAAACAGTGTTGTTTCTCAAACTTGTGATGGCGTTCAATACTTAATGGACAAAAACAAAGTTGAAGTTCATAC
>JBLFXO010000297.1:0-4696 GCA_047609865.1 Arenicella sp. | reverse complement strand
ATTCCGTGAATATCGAATGCCGTGTGAGGTTTGAAATTGAATATTTGATTGTACCATCTTACAAAAGATTCGCCCAAATAAGTGGTGTCATCTGTAAATTGAACGTTGGCTTTAAGGGCTCCATTTGGATAATAATACTTCCAATTACCAGTTTCTCTCTCGCCTTCATATGAACCTTGATAGTCAATGTTTCCGTTCTTTTTTGCAACGACTGAGAATTGATTTTTTATGTTTGGGTCCATCAGCTTTTTAGTAACTATGTTTTCTTCATCCTTCCCAGAATACAATTCCACTGATGAAACCAGATCATCATTGTCAAAAAACTCAGTCTTAATTCTTTTATTGCTCCTTTTTTTTCTGCTATTGTACTTATAATAAAATTTGTATTCACCATGATATAAGCCTTCATTGTAGGTAATTACATTTTGATTCGTTGGCTCGATATTCCATTTCCCGTGACGCATATTATTCTTATAGAACCCCTTTGTGATTGTGTCTCCTATTGGCGATAAGAAATATACTGGGCCATTCAATTTATTTCCGCTCACATTGAATATTGCATAAGGAATTTCATTTTCATGAAAATTAAGGCGCTTTTCCTTTATTCCGGTGTACTCAAAGGTATGGTCTTGATCAACCATTTGAATATACTTTCCGTCAGCAATCGTTCCTAATGGCAAGAATATATCTTTACCACTATCGTACAAATTGAAACCGTACTCTTTTGAATGTTCTTTAATTTCCTTCTTGGTTCCGCGATTCCAGTAATTGGAATTGAATTGAATTCCGGCCTTTTGTTTGAATGGATAGACCTTCAACTCTTCACCATGATAGTTGGTGGATTTTTGAGAATAAGTTGAAATAGAAAAAAGCAAAAGTAAAATAAGCCCAATTTTCATGATTTGAGAGTTTTAGGTATAGGCTATAACAATTTACTTCTTGAGATGTTACACTTCATCTAATTCCATAAAAAAAGCGCCTTCTCTGATTAACAGAAAAGACGCCTTAATATTTTAAAAAGTAGAACCTATTTACACTCTTTGTTCAATTTAGTTTGAACCGCAATGTTTACGTCTGTCCAAAACTTGTTAATACCATCTTCTCCTGTATGCTTTTCAGCACAAACATCAGCAATCGCATCCAATGAAGGCTGCGCGTCAAAATCAACGATATCAATTGTCATGGTTACAGTAATTGTTTCTTCTTCAACCTTAACTTCTCCTTTGTACGCTACAGAAACACCGTTCATAGTGATAGAAATAGTTGCTCCGCTACCATCAATTGAAACAACTTCTCCTGTAATTGCTAAAGTTGAATCCATGCTTCCAAAAAATGAATCTCTAATTTTCGGATCTCTCACTTCATCTTGAGAATTGACAGAAACTATTGGAATTTCAAATGTTGCTCCGTTCAAAACGTCAAACATATTATCACTTTCATTAGCGATTACGTTGATCTCATTAAATGAACCATCAACTCCTTTTTTCTCAGTCAGTTTAAAAGCTGTCCAAGTTAAAATTGTGTTCTCAGCATTATAAGAATAAGTACAAGCCTCTTCTACAATTTCATCAATTACTTCATCAGTTGCTTCTGTATCTTCTCCGCCACATGCCATCATGAAAGGAACGAGTAAAAGCATCAATAATTTTCTATTTTTCATTTTTTGATTGATTTTGGTTTTTAAATTTAGTCATTATAACTACAACAGCTTCATTGCTATTCTTGTTCATACCTCTTATCAAGATCTTCAAGACGATTTAATTTCTTTTGAGCCATTGCCCCATGTATACTTGCATTCAACTCAAAGCCAATGAGAAGAGCATATGAGATAAGATAAATCCAAATCATTATAATGATAATCGTCCCTAAAGAACCGTACAAATCATTGTAATTAGCATAGTAAGTGACGTAAAGTTCATACCCTATTGAAATTAACAAAATAAGAACTGAAGCAAGAGTGGCTCCAGGTGAAAAGAACTTGAATTCATCTCTATTTCTAGGAGCGAAATAATACAACATTGCAATTCCAAAATAAAGTAAAACAGCTAAAAACAAGAAGTCAATCGTTACATAAATGTGATCAAAATAATTGGCCACCCAATCACTTGACTCGGATAGATTAACCAAGCCGATTCTAACTAGGATGATGGTATAAAAAGTCAATATTATCCCAATTATAAAGGCAACAACAAAACCGAAGGAAATTAACCTTATTCCCCACCACTTTCGTTTTCGAAACTTCATTCTTGAACTGTTGAAAGCTCGAATTAAAACGTTAAATCCATTTGAAGTAAAGTATAAGGCAAGAATGAAACCTACCGATATGAGGGAGGTTACAGAAGAGCTCTCATATTGATGAATACCTGACATAAACTTAGCAAAAAGTTGATCAGGAATCAGGGCAGAAATTATTGGTGCTATATCCCTTTCTAAGTCTATACCTGGAGTATAGGATGTCAAAACGACCAATACTAAACCAAATGGAATCATAGCTAAAAAGAAGTGAAAGGCCACAGAAGCAGCTCTCATTCCAATCAATCCTTTTCTCATTGAATAAAGAAAAAAGAATATGATTTCCCACATTGAAACACCTTGAAAACCAGGGAGTTTAATTTTTCTCGTAACATGAATAAACTTGCGGATATAAACTGCTCGAATTATTCTGATTACTCTCTTTATTTTATCTTTGACTGGCATTCAGGTCAAAGATAGAATAGTTTTGATTCAATGGTTTTCAGAATCAATCTGTGAGTTCCTAATTAAGAACTTCAATCTAAATAAAAATTAATTTTACTATTTTCGTACTTCTTTTAGACTAACTATGATTAAGTACAATCCTAAAATATGGTTCAGACACATCTTTCAAATTAGAAAGGGTGACACCTTATTCATTATTTGGAAAGAGATGTTACTTATTGCTCTATTCACTATTTTTCTGGCCTGGGTGAAAATCACTTATTTCAAAGACTTCATTCACCTTAAAGATTTAATGGGAGTTTATTCTTTGGTTGGATTTGTTTTATCCTTGCTTTTGGTGTTTAGAACGAATACTGCTTATGACCGTTGGTGGGAAGGAAGAAAACGTTGGGGACAGCTCGTAAATAACACTAGAAATCTTGCAATTAAAATTTCTTCAATGTCTACTAGTAAAGATACTGAAGCCTTTTTTTCACGAATGATTCCTAATTATGCATTCGCCATGAAAGAGCATTTAAGGTCAGGTGTAATTTTAGATGAGCTCGAATTGACACCGGAAGAACGCACCTTTTTAGAGTCAAAATCTCATGAGCCTAGCTTTATAGCAAAATGGATGTATGAGCGATTAGATCAAATGAAAAAGGATGGCGATCTAACTCAAGAAGAGTTCCTATCAATGGATACAAACTTAAAAACATTCTCAGATATTATTGGTGCCTGTGAAAGAATCAAGAACACTCCTTTGCCTTATTCTTACAGTAACTTCATGAAGAAGTTCATATTCATCTATGTGATTACAATGCCCTTGGCCTTTGTAGACAGTTTTAGTTACTTTTCGGCGCTGGTTTCAAGCTTTGTTTTCTATGTATTGGTGAGTATGGAAATTCTAGCTGAAGAGATTGAAGATCCATTTGGAGATGATCCAAATGACTTGCCAACTGATGAACTCAGTCAAAAAATAAGAGATAACGTTCAGGAGTTACTTAAGGATTAAATCCTTTTGGTTTTCCGTTAGGGTCAACCTGCATTCCTTCTTCAAAATCTTTTTCAATTTTCACTTTCCCTCTCTTATCAAAAGTATAGAATTTGCCATGTTTTAGCCCATCCTTATAATCAATTTGAGTCGTGACATAATGAGGTCTCCAATTGAACAATAACATCTTGCCATCTAATCTTCCTTCTTTGTAATTCACTAGTCGCTCGGGCTTAACTCCCCCTGGAAAATAGAATGTCCATGCTCCTTCTTCTTTACCGTTTTTATAATTGCCAGAATGCGTTCGTTTCCCATCTTTTTGAGAATAGAAAGTCCACTTTCCTTCGCGTACACTCTCTTTTAGAGTTCGTTTTGAAAACGGCCCAAACTTAATATGCTTTTTATAATTTACAACCTTATAATCTCCTGTTTCTAGAAGCTTACCTTTTTCTGTAAACCTTGTCCAAGTTCCTGTCTTGAGGTCCTGCTCGTATTCCCCAATAAGGTGCACTCTCCCATTGTCAAAGAGAGATTCCCATTCACCATCAAGATGGCCCATGTCAAAATTCCCTCTATTCTTTAGTTTTCCATTATCAAAGTACTGCTTCCATTCACCATTTTCTTTACCCTCAGCGAATGCACCTTCTTTCAAAAGAACCCCGTTTTCATACCAAGTTTCCCAGTTTCCTTCTTCTAGGTCATTTTTATATGAACCCTTCTTCCATTTAGATCCATCTCTGTAAAAGAACTCCCACTCGCCTTCTCTTTTTCCTCCAGCGAAATACCCCTTACTTTCTAAGTGGATTGAATCACCTGGCATCCAGTATTTCCAAAGTCCATCCTGCTCTCCGTCTACAAATTCACCTTCAATATCTTTGGTTCCGACATTAGTATACCAAGTCCATTTTCCAGTTTTTTCACCCTCGTTAAACTCTCCTTCAATGTGGAGTTTTCCGTTATCAAAGTACTTTTTATATCTGCCGTGAGGCTTATTATTCTTGTAAGTGATTTCCCTATCAACACCAC
>JBLFXO010000296.1:0-4708 GCA_047609865.1 Arenicella sp. | reverse complement strand
GAAAGGAAAATTGTTCAAGGCAGTGGGAATCAAAGTGACTTACACCTTTCTTGAACCAAGGAACCTCACTCTAGAAAATGTTGAGACAGAACTATCCAAAATTAGAGATGAAATAATCTCAACAATAGCATAAGCCATCTTTATCGTCTTTCTTTTCCCTATTCAAATTGATATTTCTTATATTTGAATTGAATCAAATTTTTAGAAATGGGAAGAGCATTTGAATTTAGAAAAGCACGTAAAATGAAGCGTTGGGGCGCAATGTCCAAAACGTTCACAAAAATTGGAAGGGAGATCTCAAAGGCGGTTAAAGACGGTGGGCCAGATCCTGACAACAATGCAAGATTGCGTGTTATCATTCAAAATGCGAAGGCAGCTAACATGCCCAAAGACAACGTTGAGCGTGCGATCAAAAAAGCATCCAACAAGAATACAGAGAATTGGGAAGAGAGAGTTTATGAAGGTTACGCTCAGTATGGAATTGCCATTCTCGTAGAAACTTTGACCGATAATACTACTCGAACTGTAGCCAATGTTAGAGCCTGTTTCAATAAGTGTGATGGAACTCTTGGAACTTCTGGATCATTAGATTTTGCCTTTGAAAGAAAATGCATGTTCAAAATTGAAGCAGGAGAAATAGATGTAGAAGAGTTTGAATTTGAAATGATTGATCATGGTGGAGAAGAAATTGACAAAGATGATGAGGAAAATGAAATTATCATTTACGGTCAATTTCAAGATTTCGGGAATATCCAATCAGCACTAGAAGAAAAAGGACTTGAAATTAAGGAAGCAAACCTTGAAAGAATCCCAACAGATACGAAGGAATTGACTCAAGAACAGGAAGACGTGGTGAATAAATTGATTGAACGATTAGAAGATGAAGATGACGTTCAATCTGTTTTTCATACTATGGGTTAACCTATTCTTACTTTTATACGTAATACAATCAGTTAATCTTTTGATTTTAAATGGTAGAAGTATTAGTTTATACAGCAGTGTATGGAATTCTCCTCATGGGAGTTCTCAACTTCATTCTCATTTTTATTGCAGGGCGTAAAGGAATTATCTCTTTTATGGAAGCTGTTTGGATGATATGCGGAATAGCCGCTGTCGGAATGCTTGCATACACGGTCACCCTTAGAAGTATTTTCAGATTGGATTATCTTTACTACGCCGGATTAACGATAGGTATTTTTGGAATGGTCGGATTATTTCTAAGCCTTACTCAACGGTTGATTAGAGAAGGAAGACCTCCCGGCTTGCGTTAAGCAATAAAAACTCTCTTATTTAATTCATCCTTTAGAAAAGCAATGGCACCATCAGTTGGCTGCAATTCTAATTGAGCAGTAATTTCAAATATCCCTCTACTTAAATCATTGGCCATACCCGTTGGAGGCATCTTAGTAGCGGCCATATTGATGATTTTCAAAACCTCTTCTTTGCTGTTTTTCGTTATTCTCCAGGCCTCAGGAGAAATGTAAATTTGCTGTGCTAAGTTGTGCTCAAACTCTTGCCTAACAGTATCTAACAATTTCGCTTGAAAAGCACCAGCTGGCAATCCTGGATTATTCAACCTCATGATCATATTGTTTGGAGCTATGCGCTCTAAGAACAATACGAGTCTCTGAACAGCATCAATTTGCATAGCCATCAAATCCTTGTTCAATTGTTTTTGAGCCTCAGGTCGACTTCTAGCTGTCAGTTGTTGTTCACTCGCTTGCAACTTGAGTTTATCCTGCTGAACATCAAACCATTTATTAGAAAAATAGTATGCTGCGCCAAATAAGGCCACTGCTGGTGAGATATAAACTGCTCCCTTTAAAAATAAAATAACTTCGTTTGACATATTCGTTTCTTTCTAGTGGTAATATTAAGTATTCTTATCCTTTAATGCAATCCGTAGAGAAAAGTAACAGATTAAAGATTGTATCTCCACACTCCTCTACCGTAGTACCCTACTGATAGCACCCTTTCTTCTGAAGAATAATGAAGGCCATGAACTTTGCAATGTGGTGTTCCAAAACCAATTTTTTTCCAATCGCGTTTACCTTTTAAGGTTTTCTTATCCCCCCAATAAACCCCTGATCTTGTTGCATAAAAGAATCCGCCATTATCATCACTTACTAAATTGAATCTACCAGTGAATGAAAATGGTATGTTATTAGAAATATCTACCTCTTTTTTAACCGCTTTTGTTGACTTTTTCAGCTTCATTGAATAAATTAATCCAACATCAGCATCTTCTGAATTTTCAGTTCCGTAAATCCCTGAGACGTACGAAATCAACATTCTATTTGAAGATTTAGGATCTAACTGAATAGAAGAAACCCAGTCACTTCTTGGAACATCAACTTCATACCATGAGTGAATTACAATAGAATCTTTTGCCATGCAATTATCAGTTCTCCAAATTCGGTGCACATTCTTTTTCTTGCCGTCCTCGTCAACCGTTGGTTCAATCATGTGTGCAAACATTACGTCTGGATATGCTGAAGAATTATAAACACCATAAATCGTGTATTTTGGAATGTCATGTGACACTTTGAAATTGGTAACTCTATCTAAACTTCTTCTTTCTAACGGTTGATTTGTTCTACCGATATCGATATTTCCTTTTCCAGATCCTGAGGGAACTTCAAAATTAAAGAAGATCATGTCTTGTTCTTCAGGATGCAATACTGCTGCCATTTGCCAACCAGAAGTTCTCACGTTATTCATACTATGCAAGTTCTTTTTGGTCTTTCCTGTATCAGCAGAATAGAACATCCCACCACCTGAGTACTGATTTGAAGTGTATACAGTATGCAAGTTATTATTTGGAATTATTGGCATTAAGCCATCACCTCCATTAATGTTCTTCCATTCATAAATACCGTTATTATCAAAATCAGCCCTTAGAGAACTGCCATCATGAAAGCATCCGATCGCCATCACATTAATATCTTGAGCAGACACTGCAAGCCCTTCTACTTCAGCTATTCCGATTCCGTTTGACTTACTCACCCAACTTTCGCCTTTATCATATGAAATGTAAATGCCACCGTGAGTTGCCAAGATAATTCTTGTTGAATCGAAAACATCATACTTCACATCTTCAATGTCCACGTGATATCCGCCTTTCATTCTATTCTCCGTTTTCTGAACGACACTCCATCTTTTGATAGTAGTACTATAGCCTAGGATTATTTCATCTTCATTATGAGGATTTACGGTAAATGTTTGACCTTTTCCGAAAACAACTTTTTGATTTTTTAACACCTGAACTGATCTTCCATTAATAGGATTGACTTGGTGTAATTCATCTCCTTTTCTTTTGTAGTTAATCAAAACTAATAGAGATGAACCTTGAGCTTCAACAGAAACTGTCTCAACATTATCAATCATACTGTTTGAGAACTCCAGCTTTTTCGCATCAGCTATTTTAGAAGATAATCCAGAAAACACTGACCATTTACCATGCTGCATGCTCGTGAAATAAATTTGGTCTCCATAAAACGCAACATCATAAACCCATCCACCTACATTAGGTATCCTATCCCACTCTACATTTGATGCTAAACAGTCTTTCGTTTTGTAAATCCCCTCAGTAGTATACACTATCAGTTCTTTATCATTTGCAGGGTTTACTACAATGCCGTGAACCTTTAAAAATTCGGAATTCGTGAAGGCATCTCTCCCTCCAATTAACTCCCAACTAATTCCTTCATCTAAAGTTCTATAAACACCTCCCTTGAAACCTATGTTTCCAGCAGATCCATTGGGGTTATTCTTACATGAATTTGCAAATATTATTTGTTGATTTGATGGATGATAAACTGCCATTGAGCATCCTGAATAATCCCAATCATCAGAACCTGCGTTGTACCATTGTTCAGCATCATTAGTTGTATAAAAAAGACCTCCGTTGAGTGAGCAAGCTAATAGATTACCTTGCTTTTGCTGATTTACCTCAACATAATCCACAGGTCCTATCCCAGTTGCAGATTGTCTTTTGTCTTCTAAAGGTTTTTTATCTGGACCTAGAAAAGTCCACTGATTTGAAAAGTTCAGTTCTTGACTAAAAGTTAGAGATGAAAATGAAAGAAGTAAAAGGATAATTAGCTTATGCATGTAGTTTGCTTTTACACAAAAATAAGCTTTATTTGAGAACAGTCACATGACCGTAGTTGCGATAAGTTTTATCTGTTTGATTTTCTCTGAACTCGATTTTCCAAACGTAGACATCTTCTTGTACGATTACTCCTAAATAAGTACCATCCCACCCTGCGGTTGGGTCTTGACTTTCCCACATCAAAGTTCCCCATCTATCAAATACTTGAAAAGTATATCCAAGCGGATTAAAACCAGGTATAAATTTAGGCTCAAAAGTATCATTGATTCCGTCTGAATTTATGGTCATTGCGTTAGGAACATAAAATTGAACAACTTCATTAATCGTTACATACTTTTGGGCTTGGTCTGTACATCCATAAGTAGTTGACACAGTCAATTCAACCAAATAAGTTACTGCTCCAACTTGAGGATAGACATTAGAGGTACTGAAATCAGCAGATCCGTTTCCATCACCAAACGTCCAATTATAAAATTCGCCACCCGTAGAAAGATTCTCAAAATTCACTTCAGAATCTAAAATGTCTGGATCTTCAGGATTACAGGCGAAATCAGCAAGCGGTAATTCGTATACGCAAATCAAATCCTGATAAGT
>JBLFXO010000295.1:0-4709 GCA_047609865.1 Arenicella sp. | reverse complement strand
TTCTAATAAAACATCAGATTTGAAGACGATAAAATCCTTTGAGTTTTCGTCAATGTAAGTCTCCAATTCAGAAGTGCTAGACTTCTTCGCAAAGGAATCTGGATCTTCACCGTCAGGGAAAAGAACCACCTTAACGTTCATTCCCTGTGCCAAA
The DNA here is from genome assembly GCA_047609865.1 of Arenicella sp. Classification (GTDB taxonomy): domain Bacteria; phylum Bacteroidota; class Bacteroidia; order Flavobacteriales_D; family Crocinitomicaceae; genus Paracrocinitomix. The sequence continues at coordinate 4,555 of JBLFXO010000295.1, read as the reverse complement.
ATCATATCAATTCCTCTAAACGAAGCTTTGATTCCGGCAGCATCACCATCATATAAAATGGTAATGTTCTCAGAGTAACGTTTGATCAGTTTTATTTGATCTTCAGTTAATGAGGTACCTGATGATGCAACAACATTTTCAACACCAGATTGGTGCATAGAGATTACATCAGTATATCCTTCTACCAAATAACATCTATCATATTTGATGATGCTAGTTTTAGCGAAATACAATCCGTAAAGGATTTTAGATTTATTGTAAAGTTCACTCTCGGGAGAGTTGAAATACTTGGCGATTTTCTTATCCGCCTTAAGCGTACGTCCACCAAACCCTAATACTTTTCCGGCAACGGAGTGAATAGGAAACATAACTCGACCTCTAAAGAAATCGAATGATCTATCTTCTTTAGTTTTGGTAAGCCCTACTTTTTCTAAAAAGTCTAATTTATAATTCTTGGCTAAGGCCTGCTTGGTGAATCCGTTAGATTCATCTAAACAATATCCCAGCTGAAATTTATCAATGATATCTTCCCTAAAACCCCTTTCAACAAAATAAGAAAGACCAATTGCCTTCCCTTGTTCATTGTTCCTGATGTTATAGTGAAAGTGGTCCCTAGCAAATTCATTAATGATGCTCAAGTTCTCTCGGATAGTATAGGCCTCTACTTCTTCAGGAGTTCTTTCTCTATCTTCCTTAATCTCAATATTATACTTGTTCGCAAGCCACTTTAAAGCTTCCACATAAGTGAAATGTTCAGCTTCCATTAAGAAAGAAACTACATTTCCACCTTTGGCTGAACTAAAGCATTTCCAAATTTGTTTTGCAGGTGACACCATAAACGAAGGCGTTTTCTCATCCACAAAAGGACTTTTCGCTTTGAAGTTTGAACCGGATTTTTTTAAAACTAAAAAATCACCAATTACCTCTTCAACACGTGCCGTTTGGAATATTTCGTCTATAGTTTGCTTAGGTATCACTCCTTCAAAGTTACGGAATTAAAAGCTTTGCGGCCATTCATTTGATTGACTAAATTCTGGATTTTGTAGAAAAATAATTATTCAGACAACCTTTTAATTTGACGAATGTAATTAGTGCAAGAATTTATAAAACAAATAAAAAAAAACACAATGAAAAGAATTTTACTTGCTCTACTAGTAATCGGCCAAATGTCAGCATTTGGACAATGCTTATTAAGTGCAGATTACACTTTTGTCGTCTCTGGAGGAGATGTGACTTTTACGAATACGTCTACAGACCAACCAGCAATTGCTTTTTATGATTGGTCATATAATGATCAAAGCTCAACTTTAGAGAATCCGGTATTGAGTCAGGCATCTACAGATATGACTGCATGCTTTACTGTTTACGATTCAACTTGGTCTTGTTTTGATTCCATTTGTTACACGATTCCTGGCGACTCTACTATCATTGATTCAACAGAATGTAATTTAGTTGCAGATTTCACTATGACCATAGACAGTGGATATGTTTACTTCACAAATACTTCAACTGACGAACCAACTGATGCAAATTATGACTGGTGGTACGGTAACTCATCATCTACAGATGAAAATCCATCTTTCCCGTTAGATAGTGCAAACTCTATGGTGTGCTTAACTGTTTATGATTCAACTTGGGATTGTTACGATTCCACTTGTTTTATGGTAGATCCTGCATCTGCTAGCATTGAAAAAGAAGAATTGACATCTTTTGAAATGTATCCTAATCCTGCATCTTCTGAATTGAATATTGCTTTTGCTAAAGAAGGTTCTTATATGATTTCAGTTTATGATGCTTCAGGTAGGCTAGTACAAGTGTTAAATGCTTCAGAATTCACATCAAAAATTACTTTAGATGTGGCAGAATTTGAAAACGGTTTGTACATAATTAATGTGCTTAATTCAGAGTCTAATACTTATCTATCAAAACGATTCATGAAGTTTTAGATTACCTAATGTTTAATTTGGAGGCCTTCCCTGTTATCAGGGAGGGCTTTTTTTATTAAGTTTAGTCTCTAATGTCAGAAGAGAAAAAACCTAAAAATAAGTTCAAAGTAGACCGATTATGGGTCATTGATAAAGTCATTGAACTTTCCATTTTTGTATTAGGGTTTTTGATTGCCCTTTGGATAGATGGGGTTAGAGATGATAATGATGTAAAGCAACTCAAAGAGCATTACATGGAGGTTGTTTCTTCTGATTTACGAAAAGATTTAGAGCGATATGAGTTCTCCTATAAGCATGATTCTTTGAGAGCTGAAGGATGTGATTATATTTTAGGTTGGCTTTTAAAAAGACAGAATACTGAATTTCATTCATACGGAACAGTTAAGCATACGAGTGAGGGCAGAATAGGTCCAGGTTTTGATTTTGATGAAGGCGGGCTATTTAAAGAGAGTGATACGGTCGAGATTGTAGCTGAAAAGAACGGTTGGTTTTTAGATTCTTCAGGATATTGGATTAATAAGCAAATCATCAAAGGTGTATCCAATGAATTCAATTGGTTCTCTTCTGAAATTACAGATTCAGTAAAGGCGAAAATTGATCATTATGCCTACTATGTAGATGAAACAAAATCTGTCTTTCAGCACACAACAGGTTATGAAGGCTTAATGTCGCAAAACACATCTTCCTTTTTATCTACCACTGAAATTGAATCAAAATTATCTGATTATTACAGCTTTGGATCTTACTTAAATTGGTTGGAGGATTATTATAGAAACAACCATTATGTTCAGTTCAATGAGCTACGATACACATATGGACCCAAAGAGTTCTTCAAGTTCTTGTACTTGCTCACCAATGAAGAAAACAACAAGTTGATTCAGCAATTGACGTTGGCAAGTATTCATGCAAAGAAAGAAACTGCTTATTATCTTAAAGCTATTGAAATGAATAGAGAATTGGCAGACTTTGTTGAAGACTCCGAAATTTAAAAATGATTAAATTTGAAGGTGAGTTCATCTGAAAGAATCGTACAGTTTTCTGAAACGCTTAGGCCATTTCTTCCTTCTGGAACTGAATATTACGTGGCCGAATTTTTAATTGGAAATGTTGTTCATTTTACCATTAGCAAAAAGAGAAGCACCAAATTAGGCGATTACAGACAAGCACATGATGGCAAGCCTCACCGAATTTCAGTGAACGGAGATTTAAACAAATATGCTTTTTTGGTTACAACTATTCATGAAATGGCGCACCTGACCACTTTTGATAATTACGGAAATAGAGTCCGGTCTCACGGTAAAGAATGGAAAGCAGAGTTTGCTGGATTGTTCCAACCGTTAATTGAAAGAGATCTATTACCTGGTGATGTTACCCAAGCGGTGAGTAATTATTTAAAGAATGCAAAGGCTGCATCTTGTTCAGATGAAAGACTGTATAGAGTTTTGAGACGTTATAATAAAAATAAAGGCGTTTTGGTTGAGCATTTAGAAATGGGAGCTATTTTTGAGCTCGGCGGTAGAACCTTTGAATTAGGGCAGAAGTTGCGAAAACGATATGAGTGCAAGGAGTTGAAGAATGGGAAGACTTATCGAGTGCTAGGATTAGCAGAAATTGACAAAGAGATAGAAGATGAACAATAATAACTACGGAATAGTAATGGCTGGTGGAATTGGTAGCAGATTTTGGCCAATGAGTCAAGAGTCAATGCCAAAACAGTTTCTAGATGTACTGGGAACAGGAAGTACCTTAATTCAAATGACCGTAGATCGTTTGGCGAAAATTGCTCCGCGTGATCAAATTTATGTGATGACCAATGTTGACTATGCTGATTTGGTTCACGAACAAACAGGTTTAGCTTATAAGCAGATATTGACAGAGCCAATGAGAAAGAATACGGCTCCGTGTATAGCATATGCTGCTCATAAAATTCACGCTCAAAATGAAAACGCGAACTTAATTGTTGCACCTTCTGATCATCTAATTCTAGATGAAAACAGTTTCGTTTCAATGATCAATACATCCATTGAAAAGGCCGAAGAGAATCAAATTGTGACTTTAGGCATCAAACCATCTCGTCCTGATACAGGTTATGGTTATATCCATTTTGATTCTGCATCAGGCACTGATTTAGGAAGTGTAAAAGAAGTGAAGCAATTTACTGAAAAACCAAATCACGATAAAGCGCAAGAGTTTGTTGCCAGTGGAGATTACTATTGGAATTCTGGGATTTTTATCTGGAAAACTTCTACCGTAATTGATGGTTTGCAAGCATTCAAGCCGCAAATAAATGAGTTGTTTGCTACAAAGGGAAATGATTACAATACGGATCAAGAACAAGCATTTGTAAACAATGCATTTGAGAAAGTTGAAAGTGTTTCAATTGATTATGCTTTGTTAGAACCAGCGAATAATGTAAGTGTTGTTCTCTCTGATTTTGGATGGTCTGATTTAGGAACCTGGGGATCTCTATATACACATCTTGATCACGATTCAAATGGCAATGCGGTAATAGGAGACAAGGTTCATCTTTTTGAAAGTTCAAATTGCATTGTTAACGTGCCAGACGGCAAGAAAGTTGTACTTCAAGGATTAGATGATTGCATTGTTGT
>JBLFXO010000294.1:0-4714 GCA_047609865.1 Arenicella sp. | reverse complement strand
ATTAAGTCTATTCCTGTTCAATCTTTATCCAATAATGAGGTTAAAATTGATTTGACGGACTTGAGTAAAGGCTTGTACCTTATAAGAATTCAAGGAGATGAAAGTCTTGAAACCATTAAACTTCTAAAGAAATAATAGAACATGAAAAAACTACTTACACTAGTAATATCTCTTTCGGTTATCGGAGGTGCATTTGCTCAAGATAATCATGCGTTTTGCGGAACAGATGAACATGCTGAAGAATTGAAATTAGAATATCCTAATGCCCAAGAATCTATAGAAGCACAGATTGCTAGAATTAGATCTAACCAGCATGCAGGTGACAGAACAGTGAACGGAACAATTCCGGTTGTGGTTCACGTTATTCATGATGGAGGAACATCTAACATATCATACGCTCAAATTGAGTCTGCAATTCAGCAAGTAAACGAAGATTATAACGGAACAAACCCTGATTTCGGAAATACTCGTAATACCGGAACTGCTCCTTTTGCTCCAGAAGTTGGTGTTTTACAACTTTCTTTTGAATTAGCGAAAATAGATCCTAACGGAAACTGTACAAATGGTGTAGAAAGAAGAAATAATCCTGCTGGCGCGATTAATGCTGAGGATAACGTTAAGAGTTATAATGGTGGTGGACTTGATGGTTGGCCAATAGATAGCTATATGAATATTTGGGTGGTTTCTTCAATTGAAGGTTCTGGTCAGGGGGTTACGTTGGGTTATGCTCAGTTCCCTTATTTTGGAAATGCAAATACTTATGGTGTTGTAATTAGACATGACGCATTTGGTACTATGGGTACGGCAAATGGTGATAGAACATTTACACACGAATTAGGTCACTGTTTAGGTCTTTTCCATACTTTTCAAGACGGATGCTCAAGTGCAGATTGTGGTAATAATGGTGATTATTGTTGTGATACTCCTCCACAAAGTGAAGCATTTTGGTCTTGTAACCAATCGCAAAACTCATGTACGGGAGTTCCAACAAATGATACATATGGCTTTGATGCATATGATCAATGGGAAAACTTCATGAGTTATTCTCCCTGTCAATACATGTTTTCTGCGGATCAAGTTAATATCATGTTAGGTAACATGGATACTTACCCATGGATGGATTCATTAAGGGGGGTAACAAATGGTATTGCAACGGGAGTTGGATTGCCTGCTCAACTTTGCAAAGCGGAATTCTCAACTAGTTTAACTTTAGTATGTGCAGGATCAACTATTGACTTTACAGATGAATCTTATTTTAGTGTTACTGGAAGAGATTGGACATTTGATGGAGGAACACCTGGGACTTCAACTGATGCAAATCCAACAGTTACATATGACACACCAGGTGTTTATGATGTGACTCTTGAAGTTACAGACGGTTCTACAATGGTTACGACTACAGAAACTGAGCATATTATAGTGCTGGCTTCACCAGGAACACCATTGCCTTATACTGAAGGCTTTGAGCCTTATGCTTCATTACCAGATAACCAAAATTGGATGGTAGAAAATGAGTCAGGAGCTGCTTGGAATATTCAGCCTGGAATTGGCTCAAGTGGTGATCAATGTATAAAGCTGAGCAACTTTGGTAATACAAATGGTTCTAAAGATGAATTCTTATCTGGTCCTGTTGATTTAGGTGGAGTAGATGTTTCTGATAACATTGTTTTCAATTTTAAATATGCTTATAAGAAACGCTCTGCATCAAATGACGAGTGGTTAAGATTTTACATTTCTAATGATTGTGGAGCTACGTGGACATTAAGAAAGAATATTCATGGTGATGATTTAAGTGATCAAACCCTGGCAAGTTCATATAGTACTCCAGCTGATGAAGATTGGACACAGGTGAATATTACCAACATCAATTCGGCTTACTTCGTAGATAAATTTAGATTTAAATTTGAGTTTGAAAACGACAACGGAAACAACATATACATTGATGACATCAATATGTATTCAGGTGCTATGACAAACTTGAGTGAAGAGAACAAAGATTTTAATCTGTCAGTTTATCCTAATCCGACAAATAACGAATTCAATGTGAGAATTGATATAGCTGAGGCTGGATCTTATTCAGTTGATTTGAAAAATACTTTAGGACAAACTATCGCAAATGTTTTCACAGGATCTTTGCAAAACGGAATTAAAACAGTGCATTACAATTCAACTGATTTGCCTTCTGGAGTTTACTTCTTAAATATTAATCATGAGGGTAACAGTCAAACGGTGAAGCTTATCAAGAAATAATAAATATTAATTAACTGAAATCCCTTCTTGGCTTTGCTGAGAGGGGATTTTTAGTTTAACATGAATGTTATTGGGATGGTGATAACCATTTTATGCAAAGCATTTTTGTAAATACCCGGGACCCATTCGTTGGGGATTAGCTTAACAACACGAAGTGCTTCTTCGTCACAACCGCCTCCAACTGAACTTGTGATTTTGTGATCAATGGCTTTGCCATATTTATTAATGTAAAATGAGATCATAACGGTTCCAAAAATGTTTTGATCGATTGCCGATTGAGGATAAACAATATTGTTTCTAATGATCCTCAGCTTTTCTTTATCGCCAAGCAGAAATATTGGTGGTCTACTTACTTTATCCGTGAACACAGAATCATTTATTATTATGGTTCTTTTCTTGACGGTGTCTTCAAAAGTTGTGAAGTTGAGTACTCCAGTGCTATGGTTATATCGGTGTCGAAGTTGTTCTTTGCTGTCGAAATAATCCCAAACACCAAGTTTGACATCATATTTGTATTTGCCCCTAGCAGCAATGATTGGCTTATTTGAATTGAAGTAAGTCCAGAGGCTGTCTTTTTGATTGAAGGTATACCAACCTTTTATTCTAGGGTTGCCGCTAACGTAGGTGCTTTTATAGCTTCCGTGTTTAACTGTTTTATCTTTCTTGAGTACATCATAGATATTTCGGCAGAAAAGGTCGTAATCGTCTTCTATTATTTCTTTTATTTTCTGCGCATCACTTGTTGTGCAGAATAACAATAGAAGTATGAATAGAGTTGATCTCATATTGGCGTCAAAGATGTCGAAAGACAATTGTGAAACTTAAGGATACAAAAAAACTCCTTCGGTTGAAAGGAGTCTACAAAAAATTTATAATAAGTTTGATTCTTATTTACCTTCGAAGTTACCGGGATCAGTAGATCCTTTTTCTTCTTCTTCGTCAAAGTCTTCATCCTCATCTGGATCAACAATTCCGTCATCCTCATCTTCTTCTTCATCAAAGTCTTCATCTTCGTCAGGATCAGTAACAACACCTCCACCAGAACTGTCATCTCCTCCACGAGTACCACCTTCATTACAGATATATTCATCTTGATCCATATCAAAAGGAGTAACTACTTCTTTCTCACAAGAACCAAAAGCGAACAAAACCGCAAAAATTGATAATATGTAAATTAACTTTTTCATTGTACTTAAGAGACTCAAGGAGCCCACTAGATTCAAATATACGTATAAATTGTTCTTAACACAAGTATTTTAACAACTTTCTAAGGTTTTTACTCATCTGAGGGCACGCCCATTTTGATAATCACTTTGGTTCCTTGACAGTTTCCTTCACTGTCATTCATCTGAAATGGGCCAACAATCAGCAAGTTGTCACCTGTCAGTTTTCGTAACAATTCTATTCTCCTGTTTGTTATCTCCATCCCTTTAGATTCATGGTCTCCAGCTACACTTACTTTCTTGTTTTTTAAGGTGTTATCAATTCCAGTTCCATTATCAATCACTTCGAAAACGATATCTCCAAATTCATTGAATATTCTCACCGTGATCAACCCTTTTCTTTCTAGTGGAAGAACGCCATGAATTATCGCATTTTCTACAAAAGGTTGTAAAATCATGCTCGGAATCTCTATTCCTTCGGTGTCAATAGAGGAAGAAACGTCCAAAACATAGTCAAATTTCTCTTGAAACCTCATTTTTTCTAGTGAGAGGTATAATTGTATTCTATCTACTTCCTCTTGTAAAGTCACAATGAAATTATTCGCAGTAGAACTATCAAGGTTTTTTCTGATCAATTTGGCGAAGCTCGAGAGGTATTTATTGGCCGATCTTTTATCAGAACTATTGATGTAATATTGAATAGAGTTAAGAGAGTTGAAAATGAAATGTCTGTTCATTGAAGCATTCAAGGATTGCTGTTCCAGGAAGAGCAATCTATTTTTGAATCCTAGTTTTTCATTTTCTTGTTTCTGTTTGATGGATCTAATTCTACTTCTAAAGATTAAGAGGATGATTCCTGATAAAGAAATGAAGATGAGAATGATGAACCACCAAGTTTTCCAAAAAGGAGAATTGATCGTGATATGAATAGATTCTACGGCCGTCCAATTGAAATTTTTATTAGTGGCTCTCAATTCAAAATTATAATCACCTGGAGGAATTGAAGAGTAGGTAGCAGAATTTGTAGAACTTAGAGGTGACCAACCATAATTCGCGCCCAACAATCTATATTCATAAAGAACAGATTCTGGATCTTTTAAATTGATTCCGATAAAATCAAAAGTTAAATGGTTTTGATTGTAGGGTAGTGTGATAGATGTTGGGATTTGGCCAAGGGAGTCATATTCCACTTCGAATCTACCATAATCGAAATCCTCCATGAACAATCGCATTCCGGTGATTCTAAGTAAAGGAGCCTTATTATCAAAAAGCTCATCTTTTAATGCTGGATTAATCTTGGC
>JBLFXO010000293.1:0-4730 GCA_047609865.1 Arenicella sp. | reverse complement strand
CATTTTTTTTTACAAAAAAAAAAAAGAAGAAGAATTAACGGGTAACATACTCCTTTTATAATTCTTGAGGACACAGACCAAACACTCAGGTATACGACCAGAAAAAGCAAGTTAAAACTCAACAGTTTTATATAACTTAGCCTTGAATGCAACAATCCACCAAAGAACATTTTCAAAACCTCCTAACAGCTCTTCAGACAGAGAAGAAAGAAGATTTAGACCAATTTAAGATGTTGACTGAAAATGCTGATTTTTCTCAAAGGATTGAAAAAGGCATAACACTTTATCCAATTGAATTTATCAGCACTAAGTTCAACGATTTTGGTGATATGCTTATTGATATTAAAACCAACCCAAAACAAGAGGGATATTCTTTTAAAAGTGGAAAAACCATTGAAATATTCAATTCGGATGGAGAATCAGCCAAAGGGCAGATTACGTATTTCAAAGAGAACTCTATGCTCATCAAAACTTCAGATGAAGAAATGGAGGATTGGATTAAAAAAGGCAAAGTTGGTATTAACGCATTGGTAGACACCAAAACGTATGATGCCTTTGAAAAAGCAATCGAACGAATTTTAGAATCAGATATAGACAATTTACCTATTCGTTTTTATGAAAAAGATGTAGAAGTAAATGTAGGCACAGAATACAATTCTGCCGCTTTAAATGATTCCCAGAATGAGGCCGTGAACGAGATTCTCTCTGAGAGAGAGGTTAGTATAATTCATGGTCCACCTGGCACAGGAAAGACAACAACCTTAGTTGCGGCGATCAAAAAACTATGCCAAAACGAGAAAACGGTTATTGTCTGCGCTTCTTCAAATGCGGCCGTAGACAACATCTCAGTTAAATTACTTTCAGATAAACTGAACGTGGTTAGAGTTGGAAACGAGAATAAGGTTGATGTAAAAGTTAAACCGGCTTACCTGCAAACTAAAATCAAAAATGACACCTCTTTTAAGTTCTTACAGCAATTAAAAACCCAATCTGATGACCTCAGGAAAAAGGCCTTTAAATACAAAAGGAATTTTGGAAAAGAGGAGTTTCAAGAACGAAAGCAGTTGAAGCAAGAACTCAAAACCATAAGAAAAGACATTAGAAGAATACAGGGTGACATCTCAAAAAATGTATTAGAAAAAGCGGATGTCATTTGCGGCACCTTCTACTCCATTCAACAATTCAATCTGCCCAAGGAGCTTTATGATTATTTGATAGTTGATGAAGCTGGTCAAGCAATTGAACCAGCCATTTGGAGCGTTTCTCATTTGGGAAAAAAAATGGTGCTGGCCGGTGATGATTTGCAGTTACCTCCCACTGTTAAATCAAGAGAAGCAACCAAAATGGGTCTGGCTAAATCTGTCTTAGAAAGAGCTGCGGAATACCAGAAGCATAGAAACTTACTCAACATTCAATACCGAATGAATAGTAAGATCATGTCATTCTCAAATGCAAAATTTTATGAGAATAAGTTGCAAGCTGATGATTCGGTTGCGAATAGAAAAATCCAAAATAACATCTACGAGCCAGTCGAATTTATAGACACGGCAGGTTGCGGATACGAAGAAGAGCGAGACGAAAACGGAGGAGGAATCTCAAACCCGGGAGAAGTTGGAGTTATAAAATCAATTATTGAGGACCTGCAGAAGAACAATCAAATTGAGAATGATCAAATCGGAATTATTACTCCTTATAGAAGTCAACTTAATGAGATTCAAAATGACATAATTAATATTGATTGCAACACCGTTGATAGCTTTCAAGGACAGGAAAGAGAAGTCATCATTATCTCATTAGTGAGAAGCAATGAAAATGGCGATATTGGATTCTTGACGGATTATAGAAGGATGAATGTAGCTATGACGAGAGCTAAAATGAAGCTCATTGTGATTGGTGACTCTGCGACCTTAGGACAGGATAAATTTTACAATGACTTTTTAGATTACGTTGAAAACGAAGGAAGCTACAGAACCGCTTGGGAATTTATATAATGGAAACACTAGACGACATAAAGGGAATTGACATTTATCTTTTGGATCAATTCTTAAAAGATAGAATGGCTAAAAACAGTAGAATCTTGGACGCCGGATGCGGTGGTGGACGAAATTTGTTTTGGTTGTTAAAGAATGGATATAACGTTTCTGCCTATGACCCAAAGTCAGCATCTATTGAAAATTTGAAAGCAAGATTTCCTAAATTGAAATTTAAGTCCGGAGCAATTGAAGACAAGCCATTTGGAGATGAGCAATTCGATTTCATTATTTGCAATGCGGTTCTGCACTTTGCAAAAGATCATACGCACTTTCATCTAATGTTTGAAAGTTTAGTGGAGTCATTGGCTCAAAATGCTATTCTATTCATCAGAATGACATCTAATATCGGTTTAGAAAACAAGATTGAAATAGAAGAAAATGGAAGATGTAGATTGCCTGATTTGTCAGATAGATATCTGATAAGCAGAAAACAGATAGAAGATTTATGCTCTTACCATTCCCTCAAATTGATTGAGCCAGTAAAATCTCTCAAGGTAGAAGACTTAAGAACAATGACTACCCTTGTTTTTCAAAAAGTCGGTTAAGGAATTAAGAAGTCAATCGTGACACTTTTGGCAGTAGATTGCTCAGCTGCAACCGTCATTTGAGAATCAAATGAACTGTTCATATAATCCCCAGAGGTGAAATTATAATCTCCGTTCTCATCATAAATACAATTGATGTAGTAATTTCCCGGGTGCATATAATTGAAATCATATCCGCAAATTGTCTCCGCATTTACAAATACATAACGAGATCTGAAATCAAGATTTCCAGCTTGGAAAACCATTCCAGGAAAAAGAGCTTCAGTAGTGATAATCACCAGAACTTTCTTCGTGTTATTCACAACCGCCGGGTTTGCAATATTTATTGTCAAATCACAATTACCTAGGTAAGGTTGTTCTGATTCTTTATAAGGATCTAGAACATTGCCGTAATAAACAGCTTCTGCCTGACCATCAAATGTTGTTGTGAAGTCTTTCACTTCTTGCTTTTGTGGATAATTGAAATTCGCAATGGCATTTTGAGTAGCAGTTTCATCCCTCAAATCTGCTGTCCACTTCATATGTGAAACTGGCTCGGACAAAGTGTTATAATCATTGGTGAAAGTGTGCATGATTAAACTGTCTTCTTTGAATCTCACTTCTGTATGCACTCTTGTTTTACCGCCAGCAGGATCTACAAATCGATAATAATTGAAAGAAGTGTTCTCATCAACGCTATCACAAATCATGTAGGACGTTCTAACTGATCCAGCAAAACCACCACCATTTCTCATGAACACTCTGTGCTCATCTCCCATCTTCGCAACGAAAAAACTCATGAAGATATCATTCACTGAATCCAATTCATTCTTTGCGGATATTTGAGCTGGTGAAATTGGTCTAAAATCAACAATCCATTCCGGGTATCCGGCTAAAGCAGTTGAACTCGTAACGGGACCATTCCAAATCCCCGGTAATTGAGACATAATATTATATCCTAAAACTTCAGTTCCTGGTCCTATTGGAGGGTCAATAATTACACCTCCTGCATCAGCCGGATAAGTACAACTACCGTCATCTTTCTTTGCATCCTCATCATAATTCAATGCTGCTTCATCAATACAACCCTTGTTTTTACAAGATGATACTAAAACAAAAACTGCGAGAACAGAAAAGAGTAAACACTTCATATTGATAAACTTACGAATTAATAGCTTCAGAGAGCATTCTTTGAAAATGATGAACTCCTTGCTCTCTAGTTGGGGAAAATCTTCCTCTTTGATAGTATCTAGATGAAATTCCTTTTTGAACTCCTTCAACCACAAATTCATCTTCTCTTTCTACTTTATCCAAAAGAGCACCTGCTCCAACTTCTAATTTCTCATGATCATATACGTAAGAGATGAACTTCACTTTAGTCCTGCTAATTCCAACAGGTTGAACCAAGTTTATTGATAATCCCCAGGGGTAAAAATTGAACATCATATTTGGGTACACCCAATAATAGTAAGCTGCAACTTTCTTTCCTTCATCAGGATGTCCGGCAGGTAAATCAAAACAATCGACACCATCATCTGCATATCCAATTTGAAGAGACATATGATCGTACAATTCTGTTTTATATGTTCCATAGTCCAAGGTCGCATTCAAGTCAGGATGAACAAAAGGAATATGAAATCCTTCTAAATAATTATCACAATATAGCGCCCAGTTGGCATTCACTAAATAATCTCTTGACAGGGAAGAGTCCAACTTAAAATGATCAAGAGGCAAAAAGCCAATTCGCTCTTCCATCTTTTTAATTACATCTGAAAATTTGAATGTAGGATTCAAGCCTGTGAACAGAAATTTTCCCCATCTTTCAACAGGGAAGTTCTGCAATCCTTCACATGGTCTTGGAAAATTTTCAGCTTCTGAAAACTCTGGCATATGTTCAAAGTCTCCTTTCAAAGAAAACTTCCTTCCGTGATACATACAGCTCAATCCTCTTTGTTTCCCTGGCTGTTGAACAACAATATTCCCTCTATGCGTACAAACATTTGACATGCATTTTATTTCACCGTCTGCCTGCTTTACCAAAGCCAAGGGCTCATCAATAAAATGTTCTAAGTAAGAAAAAGGATGGGCATACTTTTCAAAGGGTAACAATGAATCATCACCCACGAACTGCCAAGAATTCATAAAAACAGTCTCTTTGACTTTATCAAAAATG
>JBLFXO010000292.1:0-4732 GCA_047609865.1 Arenicella sp. | reverse complement strand
CTACTACGGAAGAAGGTCAAGGAAATATTTCTCTAATTAGAGAATAGAAATCAGTCTTTCAAAATAAATTTGGCCCTCTCGTTAATTCGAGAGGGCTTTTTTTGTTTATAAGCATTATCTTTGCGGCCGAACTAATTATTATCTCATGGCATTAAAATGTGGAATTGTAGGATTACCAAATGTTGGGAAATCAACTTTGTTTAATTGTTTATCAAATGCAAAAGCGCAATCAGCGAACTTTCCGTTCTGTACGATTGAACCTAACGTTGGAATCATCACTGTGCCAGATAATCGTTTGGCTGATTTAGAAGCTATCGTTAACCCTGAGAAAGTAGTTCCAACTACAATTGAGATTGTAGATATCGCAGGATTGGTTAAAGGAGCATCAAAAGGGGAAGGTTTAGGAAATCAATTTTTAGCGAACATTAGAGAAACAGATGCAATTATTCATGTGATTAGATGTTTTGATGACGACAACATTATTCATGTTGATGGTTCAGTTGACCCTGTTAGAGATAAGGAAGTAATTGATTATGAACTTCAGTTAAAAGATTTAGATTCTGTAGAAGCCAAAATTAATTCTTTAAGAAGAGCCGTAAAAGCTGGAGATAAAGAATTAGCTAAAGGATATGAGTACTGTGAAAGATTACAAGAGGCATTGGAATCTGGTAAATCTGCGAGAACTGTTGAACCGGTAGGAGAAGCTCATGAAAATATGCTGAAGGATCTTCAGTTGTTGACTGCAAAACCTGTTCTATACTTGTGTAATGTTGACGAAGCATCTGTGAAAACTGGGAATGCATACGTTGAGCAGGTAAGGGCTATTGCAGAAGCGGAAGGAGCTGAACTTTTAGTTATCGGAACCAAGATTGAATCTGATATAGCTGAATTTGAAACGCACGAGGAGAGAGAGATGTTCTTAGATGAACTTGGATTAGAAGAAGCGGGAGTGAATAGATTAATTAGATCGGCTTATAAAATGTTGGACTTGCAAACATATTTTACTGCAGGTGTGAAAGAAGTGAGAGCTTGGACAATTCCTGTTGGGTCAACGGCACCGCAAGCTGCAGGGGTAATACATACAGATTTTGAAAAAGGATTTATTAGAGCCGAGGTCATGAAGTATAAAGACTTTATTGAGTTGAAGTCAGAAGCTGCATGTAAGGATGCCGGAAAACTTAATGTTGAAGGTAAAACATATGTTGTAGATGACGGAGATATCATGCACTTCAGATTTAATGTCTAAAACCATTTATCCTTAATTTATTACTCTATTGGTTTTTTAAATCCAATAAAAACAATTCTAGCATCCTTCTGAACATTGATTCGTAGATTAGAGTCATGGAAAGAAGAGTGCTTTTTTATTGGCTTGCGCAGTTTTTTGGCTGGGGAGCGTACTTTATTCTTTCTGTTCTACTTTTGTTTAATACAGATCAGCTGAACTTAACGCTCAATCTGTTTCTTTACATTTCTTCATCCATCATCTTTTCAGTTATAGTTTCGCATGTATTCCGATTTATTATTCTGAAAAGAGGATTGGTTTCAGGCAACATATTGAGCTTAATTCTTTGGGTATTAGGACTCTCTTTAGGATCTGCTGTTGTTTTAGAAATATTTCAAGAAGTTTTTTCTACCCAAGTCATTACTGTTGATTTCATTGAGGGCTTTGTTGCAGAAGAAACTTATACTTTCAATGTGAACGAGTTCATCTTTGCTTCATTTAGATCCATCTTACTCTTTTTGATGTGGGCCGGTTTCTATATGGCATTCTTATTTATTGAAAAATCTAGAAAACAAGAGATATTGAATCTCAAATGGGATGCGTCTAAGAATGAAATTGAATTAAAGAATCTAAGAGCTCAATTGAATCCGCATTTTCTCTTTAACTCGCTAAACTCTATTAGGGCTTTGGTTGGTTTAGACCCAGAAACAGCGAAAACTGCCATTACTCGTTTGTCTGCATTATTAAGATCATCAATTCATTTAGGGAAACAGAAGCTCGTGAAGCTAGAAGAGGAAATGGAGCTTGTTAAGAATTACTTAGAGCTTGAGCAGATTAGATTCGAAGAAAGACTTAAGATTGATTATAAAATTGCTGAGAACTCTTTAAAATGTCAGATTCCACCATTAATGGTCCAAACTATCGTTGAGAATTCTATTAAACACGGAATTGCACAAATTATAGATGGCGGCACAATCCGTCTTGAGAGTGAGTTTGATGGTACCCAAATGATATTGTCAATTACAAACCCGGGGACTCTTAACAGAAGTGCTGTAGAAAGTGGTATCGGAATTGCAAATACACAAAAGAGACTTTCGATCCTTTATGGAGAAAATGCTATGTTCAGTATTAACCAAAAGGGAGAAGAAGTAGAAGCCCAAATAAAAATTACATACACATGAGAACGATTATCGTAGATGACGAAAGGTTAGCAAGAGAAGAGTTGAAAAGCTTATTGTCCAATTATGGTGAGATTGAAGTAATAGGAGAGTATAAAAATACGATCGAAGCAAAGGAGGCAATTGAAAGAGATAATCCTGATTTAGTTTTCATGGATATACAAATGCCAGGTGAAACTGGTTTAGAATTACTAGAGAAGATGTCTAACCCTCCGAGGACGGTATTCGTGACAGCTTATGATGAGCATGCCATTAAGGCCTTTGAATTAAATGCCTTTGATTATCTCATGAAACCAATTGATCCTGAGCGACTATCTGAGGTTTATAGAAGGTTGGCTGAAGAGAATAAAACTCCTGATGCAGTTCAAAACTCTGATGTATTAAGACAAGGCGATAAAGTTCTGATTAAGGACGGAGACAAAGTTTGGTTCATCAATGTAAATGATATCAGATATTTTGAGTCAGAAGGGAACTATGTAAAAGTAAAGTTCGAAAATTTCAGACCCTTAATTCTAAGATCTCTAAACAGCCTAGAAGAAAGAATGGATGAAAAACTCTTTTTTAGAGCGAACAGAAAATTCTTGATTAATCTAAATCACATTGTCAACATAGAAAGTTGGTTCAATGGTGGATTACAAATTGAATTAAGTTGTGGTACGAAGATTGAAATTTCAAGAAGGCAAACAATCAAGTTTAAAGACAGGTTTAGTCTTTAGTCTGCAATTCTATCAATATCTCCAGCCCAGTAATTAGTTCCAATATTATATTGGTCAATTACGTCTTGATTGAAGATTGAGTAACCGCTTTGATCGGCATCAAATACTTCCATCTTGTAATTAGCTCCTACTTTAAAGAAGTTCTCTCCTTTTAATTCGGGACATGAAATCACAACTGGAATTACAGTTTGTTCAAGACCGTCAATTGATGACATGATTACTTCAAATTCATAAGCCTGAGCCACTGCAAGAGTTCCGCAATCAACTTGTGAAGCTGGTGTAGAGATTAATTTAGCACTTAACATATATCGGTTTCCTTCCATTTGAGAAAACGAAGAAAATCCTAATAATAAGAATGCCACAGCTGAGATAATTGATTTCATTGTTTGTTATTTTATGGGAAAAATTAATTTACTGTCATTAAACACTTGGTGTTTAGACGCCTTAAAATCGGCTTTCGTTGCCTCATAAACGTTTTCTACATAATTCTGAGGGTTCACACCAAAGAGCGGGAACATTGAACTTTGTACTTGTATCATGATTTTGTGATCTTTTTTGAAAGTATAATAAACTTCTAGTAGAGGCACTTTAACTTCTGTTTTTTCATTTGGAACGAAAGGTTTTGGTTCTGAGAATGAATCTCTAAATCTTCCTCTAATATAACCTTGCCTTACCATTTGCTGGTATCCCTGAAAGTTGATTCCTTCGGCATCATTTTCTTCTGGAGCTCTGTCGTCAGGGTAAACATCCATTAATTTCACGTAAATATCTGCGTCTTCTAATTCAGTAGAAAAATTGATGATTGCTTCAATTGTACCAAGCATAGTTAGATCTTCTGTCAAGACCTCAGAAGTGAATGTCAAAACATCTTTTCTGTCTGAGAGAAATCTCTGGTCTGCTGTCATGTAAGACTTAGGTGCCATCCTCGCAAACTCATTTGATTCCAGATACGGCACAGGGTTAAAAGGATCTGAAACATATTCGCTGTATCCTAATTGATGTTCTTGTTCTTCAGTCAAAGTTCCATCAACATTCAAGTACATAGTTTTAGTTTTTCCGGCTGTCAATGGAAACTCATCTAAGTCATCCCAAGCTTTCAATCCCATATCATACATCTTGATTTTGAAATCAGGAGCCGAACCTCTGTCTTTCAAATGGTACTCAAAGTATTCAAACTCTATTGTCTCTTGAAAGATCTTTGATATATCTTCGCCATAATAGATGTCGCCAAGGTAGTAAAGGCTGTCTCTTCTTTTGTTATGACCATGCGACCAAGGGCCAATTACGAACTGAGCTCCAGGGTTCTTTTTACTAATTGATTTGTAAGAGTTGAGTATTCCGTAAAGGTTTTGTTCGTCATTCCATCCGCCAACTACCATCACTTGCGTAGTCATTTCAGCATCCATGTGATCTATCCAATTTCTTTGTTTATGATACTCGTCATAATTAGGATGAGCTTTGATGTTTTTCCAGAAATAATTATCACCTAAAATGTCTTCGTACTCAGTAAGGGCAAGTCTTTCTTGAAAGAACTCATAATAAGGATGTGCCACTTTATTTTCTATGTCCGTGTAGAAAATAGAATCTTTCATATCATACCAGCTCTCAGTAGTCGG
>JBLFXO010000291.1:0-4751 GCA_047609865.1 Arenicella sp. | reverse complement strand
ATAGAAACCATTACTGAAGCGCGAGAGCTATCCAACGATATCCGAAATAATCAATTCTCGGATAAATGGAATAATAGAATCTCAGAGGGATTCAACTTCAATGAAGATTTTCAAAAGATTGGAGTCATCAATCAAACAACCATGTTGGCAGAAGAAACACATGAGATTGCTGAACTCTTTAAGACATTGATGGAAGAACTGAATGGGGCATCCAACATAAGAGATCACTTTGTAAACACGCGTGACACGCTTTGTTATGCCACGAACGATAATCAGTCAGCAACCAAAGCCTTAGCTCAGGAGGAGTTAGATTTAACACTTTTGGTAGGCGGATATAATAGCTCGAACACTTCACATTTGCTTGAACTGTTTAATGAGAATGCGAACATCTATTATATTAAAGATGAAAATGACCTCATCTCACCTAAAGAGATTAGCCATTTCCAAGTGACCAATAAAACCAGCGTTCAAACGTCTAACTACATTCCTAGCAAAGAAAAGCTAAGAATTGGTATAACCGCTGGAGCATCATGTCCTAACTCAACCATTGAAAAAGTGATAAAGAAAATCCTTTCTTTTAAGCTTGAAAATGCTGATATTGAAGGCGCTCTAAGCTCATTCAAACAAACACATTAATGGACTTTAAACTTGAATCAGAATACAAACCAACCGGAGACCAACCTGAGGCAATCAGACAATTGGTGGAAGGTATTATGGGCGGAACTGAATCTCAAACACTTTTGGGAGTTACGGGATCTGGTAAGACGTTTACCATGGCTAATGTGATTCAAGAAATCAATCGTCCTACTTTAATATTATCGCATAACAAAACTTTGGCCGCACAGCTTTATGGAGAGTTCAAGCAATTCTTCCCTAACAATGCAGTTGAGTATTTTGTGTCTTACTACGATTACTATCAGCCAGAAGCTTACTTGCCAACTACAGATACATTCATTGAGAAAGACATGTCTATCAATGATGAGATTGAGAAGCTGCGACTTTCTGCAACCTCTTCCCTACTCTCAGGTAGACGAGATGTCATCATTGTAGCTTCGGTATCTTGTATTTATGGGATTGGAAATCCAAAAGAATTTGAGAACAGTATTATCAATATTAAAAAAGGGATGGTTATCTCAAGAAATAAATTCTTGTTGAAGTTGGTAGAAAATCTCTATTCACGAAATGATACTGCCCCTGAAAGAGGAAACTTTAGAGTTAAAGGTGACACCATTGATATCTACTTGGCTTATGTTGATTATGCCATGCGAGTTATCTTTTGGGGAGATGAGATTGAAGAGATCTACACTTTTGAACCTTTGAATAATAAGAAGATAGAAAACTTTGAGGACGTCAACATCTTCCCAGCCAACATATTTGTCACAAGTCAAGCGACCATTAATAATGCATTAGATGTAATTGCATTAGATTTAGGAAAGCACTTGGAGTTCTTAAGAGGTGAAGGAAAAGAGATAGAAGCCAAACGAATTGAAGACAGAGTTAATTACGATTTAGAGATGATTCGTGAGTTGGGTTATTGTTCAGGAATTGAGAATTACTCTAGATATTTTGATCAAAGAGAACCAGGCTCACGCCCTTTCTGCTTGTTGGATTATTTCCCAGACGACTTCGTGTTAATGGTAGATGAGAGTCACGCGACTATGCCTCAAATCAAAGCCATGTATGGTGGAGATAGATCAAGAAAGATGAACTTGGTTGAATTCGGATTTAGATTACCAGCTGCAATGGACAACCGTCCTTTAAAGTTTGAAGAATTTGAAGAAGTGACTGGCCAAACGGTTTATGTCAGTGCGACTCCTGCAGATTATGAATTAGAAAAATCTGAAGGAATATATGTTGAGCAGGTTATTCGACCAACGGGACTGTTAGATCCTGAGATCGAAGTGCGACCTTCAAAAAATCAGATTGATGATTTGATTGAAGAGATTCATTTAAGAATTGAAAAAGACGAAAGAGTACTCGTTACTACTTTGACCAAACGTATGGCTGAAGAATTGCAGAAGTATTTAGATAGATTATCAATTGCATGTAGATACATTCACTCAGATGTAGACACCATGGAACGTGTAGAGATATTAAGGCAATTAAGATTAGGAGAATTTGATGTACTGATTGGTGTCAATCTTTTAAGAGAAGGATTGGATTTACCAGAGGTGTCATTGGTATGTATCATTGATGCAGATAAAGAAGGATTCTTAAGATCAGAGCGCGCTTTAGTACAAACAGTTGGTAGAGCAGCTAGAAACATTAATGGTAGAGTGATTATGTACGCCGATAAGGTGACTAACTCTATGAAGAAGACCATTGACGAAACGAATCGTAGAAGAGCACTTCAAGAAGAGTACAATACTGAGCATGGCATCACTCCTACTCAGATTAAGAAATCAAAAGAGAGTATTCTCAAGCAAACTAAAGTTGCTGATGGAGATGGCGAGACAGGCGTTTATCAATTGCCTTCTGAAACTGAAACTGCAATGGCGGCTGATCCGGTAATTGAATACATGAGCAAAGACCAATTGGCCAAGGCCATTCAGAAATCTCAAAAAGACATGGAGGCCGCTGCTAAGAAATTAGACTTTATTGAAGCCGCAAGACTTCGTGACGAAGGATTTTATATGCAGAAGAAATTGTCTGCCTTGAATGCTAAATCAAATATCTTGTAGGAATACTCAAGGCTATCATTCTTTAGAAGTAGTGAGTAATGTTCTAATTCTGTAATGATAGAAATACTAAAATCAAAAAAATAGTATAGTATTACAGCAATTTAAACATGACAGAGTTATTATGGGTCACCCAATACTAGACAAGAGTTTCAATTTCGCAATCAAGGTTATTGAATTTTGTGAGCTTCTTGATAAGGAGAGAAAATTTGCGGTTTCAAATCAGCTCGTAAGATCAGGAACGTCAGTTGGTGCGAATATTAGAGAATCACAAAACCCTCACAGTCGAGCAGACTTCATTTCTAAATTAGTCATTGCAGCAAAAGAGGCTAATGAAACCGAATATTGGCCTCTTATCTGTAAAGAATCCAAATCATACCCTGACCCAGGAGCACTATTAGATGACATTGCAGAAATCAATCGACTTCTTTCTTCTATCATTAGCTCTTCAAAACGAAACTCAAAGAAGTAATTCTTTTATCCATCATTCATTCGAATACTATAGTTAAATTTGATTTTAATAATTATAGTATTACAGCATTAATTAGAAATGAACGAAAACAACGAAAAGCTACTTGAACACTGTGATGAATACGCCACAGAATTGTTGAAAGGAACAGGAGAATCATATCCTTTTGGAGCATATTTAGACACTATTGATAATGTTCATCCTTTAGAAATGGAGTTTGACCCTAAGCAAATGCCCAAAATAGGAGCCGTTATGGAAAAGCTAACAAAGTACTGTAATGAAGAGTTAGAAGCAAAGCGTATGAATGCATTTGCAATTTGCTATGAAGTAGAAGTTGCCATCTCTGAAGAAGAGAAGTTGACCTGCATTGCAATTGACATTACCAATCCAGCTGAAGAGACTCCCCTATTCTATTTACCATACACTACTACTGAAATGGGAGTTGGTGTTCAGGAAATGTTTGCTGTTAAGAGGTAGGGATTTGACGTTAAGGAAGGCTGAGGCTCTCGAAGTCTACAGATTGAATCAACCTAGCCTCCGACTCCGCTCAGTGAACTCGGAACAATGAAAATTTGACGAACAAAAAGGACACTGAGCGTCCCGATAGCTATCGGGAGAAGTGCCCGAGTAAACTCATATGAAAATCATAACCTTCTTAATATTAGCAGTAATACTCTCAGCCTGCACTGAAGTTGAAGAAGTCAGCAATATTGAAGAGGTTGTCACTCAAGAAGATCTTTGGTTGGGTGAGGCAGTAATGGAAGAAGGTGAATATCATGATTCAGGCCCTTGTGATCAAAGAATGATAATTTGCATTGACCCGAACAATGTTTTTGAAGAAAAAGAAATTAAGTACTATGAAGTATTTGATAGAGATGTAATGGATTATTGCGATAGCATTGGTCTATTTATACAGATGTGGAGTGGCGACCTAAGCGGTGCAGAAATAAGCATGTTTAATGATGGAATATCTGTTGACCTATCTCCATATCAAGACAAAGGCTTAGGCTACCTGCTATGTCTAAATGAAGACTGGGACTCGGAAGGAGAAGACCCCGGATACAATTTCATGTTCGTGTCACATGGCAACACCAACAACATCATTTCAGAAATAGACAAGTATTTTGAAGGCGAAGTGTTTGACTGAGTAATCAAAATTAAACATGCATCTTTGCAGCCTTAAATAAAAGCAAATCTTCCAACTCCTAACATATCTCGAAGCTCCAATTGGCATAATTGCTGGAATCCTGATCTCCATTACACAAACTATTTACCTAATAGATGTCTACAGAAAAAAGATTCAACCATCTGTTCTTTCATGGGTAGGTTGGACACTCTTAATGGGGACAGGAGTAATTTCACAAATCATTCAAGAAGGTTGGGATTGGAGTCACTCAGGTGTGTTACTTTCAGCTATCGGTTGTGCTGCCATTGCCGTAACTGCAGTCATTGCCAAGAACTATACTTTAGAAAAGAAAGACTGGGTATTTTTGTTAATTGGCATTCTTTGTTTGTTGATTTATATGATTTCTAAAGACGCCTTAATAACAACCATTTTTGCCATAGTAGCTGACTTCGTAATCGGAATCCCTACGCTTAAAAAG
>JBLFXO010000290.1:0-4754 GCA_047609865.1 Arenicella sp. | reverse complement strand
CATCATCACTTACAGTTAATTGATATGCCTCCTTATTCTTCAATAGATACTCTTCATTTATTGCTAGCTGGATGTTGTTTCCAACCCTTCCTTTTGGCTGAAGTATTATTTTGAAATTAGAAGAGGCATTAATCAAGTTCTTCAAATAGTTGGCTTCGTTTTTTAAAGAATCTGAAGCCGTGAATGAAATTGTAGTCCTTGTGTTTATTTCAAAATCTCCTGATAGAAATTCTGCATTATTCACCGCTGGAATCAATTGTACCTTTTGACTGTAGGTGGAAAAGGAAATCAAAATGAGAAAAGAGATGGGGAAAATCGTCTTCATTAAAACGGAAGGTTATCTAAGTCCACATTGCCACCCGAAATGATGATTCCTACTTTCTGGTTTTTGAATTGATCCTTGTGTTTTAATAGGGCTGCAAAAGCTACTGCAGAACTTGGTTCAACAACAATTTTCATTCTAGTCCATATTAATTTAAGAGCGGCTAAAATCTCATCTTCTTCTACCAAAAAAATATCTTTTACATGTTCCTGGATGAGGGGAAAATTGCGATCTCCCAACTGTGTTTTTAGACCATCTGCAATTGTGTTCGCAGTTTCATTGGTTTCAATTTTACCAGATTTTAATGAACGATATGCGTCATCAGCTTCGGACGGTTCGCCTGCATAAACATTGCAGTTTGGTGAAAAGATGCTGGCAGCCAAAGCAGTTCCACCCAACAATCCGCCACCACCAACGGGAGTGAAAATCGCTTCTAAATCAGAATGGTCTTCTAGCAGCTCAATGGCTGCTGTGCCTTGACCATGAATAACATCATCATCATTTGATGGATGCAAAAAAGAAGCTCCTTTTTCATTTTCAATTGCCTTTGCGCTTTCTTCTCTATCTTTTAAAGTAGGAGGACAAATAGAAACGATTCCGCCATAACCCTTTACCGCTTCGATCTTAACTTTTGGGGCAGATGAAGGCATTACAATATATGCCTTGACTCCTAAACTTCTTGCCGCCAATGAAAGGGCTTGTGCGAAGTTGCCCGAAGAATGAGTAACTACACCTTTTGCTCTTTGTTCTTCTGATAAATTCAGAATCGCATTAGTAGCTCCCCTCATTTTAAAGGCACCCATCTTTTGAAAGTTTTCACACTTAAAGAACACTTCGCATCCAGCAATTTCATTTATTAACTGAGACGAATGTATTGGCGTTCTGTGAATATGAGGAGCGATTTTCTCACAGATTTTTAGATAGGATTCTTTGGTCATATCTTATAAGTAAAAGGTCTCACCATTAGGTGAATTAAATTGATGAGAAAAGTCTCTTCTTTCAAGCAGTTTAGGCAGTTCATCCAGTTTATGATTGAACTCCTCTTCGCGCCGAGGTCCATAATGGGTATCAGCAGGGTAGTCTTCGCATTTTTCAGCTTCAAAACCAAAAGTACAATCTCCAGTTGAAAGATTGTAATCTCTATCTTCCCAATACTCGCATGGTTTACCATATGTACTAGAAAACCCTATCATGTAAAACTCACCATCCTGATATCGATATTTCTCTGAATTACCCCATTTCCAGCTTGAACCACCTGAGTGATCAATTTGTAGCACACCATTATTAATTGAAATATCTTGAAAAGCATCTCCCATCATGCCACCTTCATCTGCTCGTCCAATTACATTATCCGTTTCTATCCAAATCTCCCAAGCGCCATCAGTTTGTTTATAGATGACCAAATCTCTCGGGGCCACACTTTCCCATTCCAAATCTTTTGAAAAGACGACCGCCATTTCATTAATTCCATCTTTATCTAAATCACCTTCTGTTTGAGATAATATCATTTCTGACTCATTCTGCATCCTTTCAGGAAGGGCGGTTGAATCTAATTGCAACTCTAATGCATCAGATACATTTTCAACACTGGGATCTAAAGTTTCATCTAACAGGTCATTATTAGTTTCAGTCTGTTCTTCTGCTTCTGAGCAAGAGATGATGATCAAAGGAATTAGAAAGATGTAAGGAATTTTCATTTTGTTTAGTTTTCGTTAAAAATACGTATTGTTTGGCTGTTTTCGGCAACACACTATTAGTTAATTCTATTCGTTATCTTCAACGTAATGCGACTCATAGTAATTTTCATTTTATGCGCTAGTCAATTTTCATTTTCGCAAGACTATGGATGGACTTCAAACGTAGACATTGAAGGTGTCGGCAGAGATGACGCAGTGGCATTTACCTTCAATAAGGTTGTTTATTTAGGCATGGGAAATCATGGCGGATTTTCACAGTCAAACACCTTTTATGGATACGATACTAGATCTTCTGAATGGATTTCTGTTCCACAGTTTCCTGGAGTTGCAAGACAATACGCAACGGTTCAAACAATCGAAGAAAAAGCTTACATCATAGGCGGAGTGGACCCAAGTTTAAATCCAATAAATGAAGTTTGGGAGTTTGATATGGATCAGCAAGTTTGGACTCAGAAAAACAATTTTCCTTTTGCTGCCCGCTGGGCAAGTTCAAGTTTTACAATCAAGGGGCAAATTTATGTCGGAACCGGAAGGGATACCATTGACTATTTCAATGACTTTTGGCGATATGATCCGTCTTCTGATTCTTGGACAGAAGTTGCTAGTTTCCCATTGGCCCCAAGATTTGAAACTGTGGGCTTTGCACTTTACAACAAAGGTTATTGTGGATTAGGAAAAGACTCTTCTGAAACCTTGCAAGATGATTTATGGCAATATAGCCCTGAAACCGACTCCTGGTCTCAGAAGGCAGACTTCCCGGCAGGTGCGAGATGGTATGCAAAGGCTGAAGTTCTCAATGGTTGGGCATTTGTTGGGACAGGTGAAGATGATTTAGGAAATATGCAATCAGACTTTTGGAGATACGATCCATCAAAAGACATTTGGGACCAAGCTGAGAGTGTTCCATTACCAGCGAGAAGAGGTGTGTCATCTTGCGCTATTCCTTTCTACGGCATTTATTGGGTTTCTGGTTTGGATGACACTTATAACAGAATGACAACTATTTCGAGATATTCAATTAGGTTTAGTTTTGAGCCTACTTTTAAGCTGTTCTATAATACTGATAGTAAAAGTGTGTTCATCACTCAATTGCCATTTGAAACGACTGTGAGAATCTTTAATACTCAAGGGAAATTGATGACTGAGCTTACAGATCAACAAGATCACTACGAAGTGAATACTTCAACTTGGTCAAAAGGAGTTTACGTAGTGACCGTTTTTGACCAATCCTTGAAGTTTATGGTTCGATAAGCTATTTTGCAAACAATTGATCATGATTTCTGAAAGCCTTAAACTCTAGGGCATTTCCTGAAGGGTCTAAGAAGAACATGGTCGCTTGTTCACCAACCTCTCCCTCAAATCTGATATAAGGTTCTATTACGAAATCGATACGCAGTGATTTTACTCTTTCAGCAAGTTCTTCCCATTGTTTCCATTCTAAAACAACACCATAATGTGGAACAGGAACGGCCTTCCCATCTACTTCATTGAAATGATGTTTTGAAGCCGAATCTGGCTTTGGCCGAAGGTGAAGCACAAATTGATGACCGTATAAGTTGAGGTCAATCCAATTCTCAGATGACCTGCCGACCTCACATTTAAAACAGTTGAGGTAAAATTCTTTGGCTGCAGATAGATCGTAAATCGGCACTGCTACGTGAAAGGGAGAAATTGTGTTCATCTAAAAGTCATTGACATGAGGGTGGAAAATTACTAAATTATAAAGACTAGATCCAAATCCTTCAAAAAAGCCAAACCATAACAGTGAGCAATCAAGGCAATTAAATCAGATGCAGCCTTTTTAAAATTTACTGCGTCTTTATTTTAACTCAAAACGTTTATTATGAAGAAGCTATTACTCTTGGCCATTCTTGGTTCTGCTTGTTTTACAAATGCCCAGCAATTACAGTTTTCTGAAATAGGTACAGAGAATGCTTTCTGTAGGCTCTTTAATTATCAAAGTGGAAATGGCGTTGTTTATGCAGCAGTTACTGGAGGGACCCCAGATTATACTTTCCAGCTGACTAATTTGTTAACCGGGGAAATAACTTCTAATTCGACATGGGGAGGGCTGAATCCTGGACAATATGAAGTAAAAGTTTGGGATGACGTTAACGATTCAATTGTACAAATTGTCACTTTAGACTCCATAAATCCGGTTGCTAACTTTGATATTATAGGACAAAATGTAAGTGAAATAACAGCAGGTTATGTAGGTTATGCTCCCGTAACTGTGGTGATGTACAACACCTCTACAGGTTTTGCTAATTTCGGTAATCCAAATTCTGACACAACTTTTTTTTGGCAATTTGAAGCGGGCAATGTTTGGGGAATAACTCATGACTATAATTATACTCCCAACTATTACTATTCGACTGGTGGAACTTACGAAATATCTTTGGTTGCCCTGAATAAAAACGGATGTACGGACACAACAACGAAGCTAATTGGTCTTTTTGATTTAGCTGATGCGGATGAACTTTCAAGTGGATCTTTTTCCATTCAATCGAATGTGCCGAACTCAATTGTTTTTCAAAAAACAAATCACTTTGAGCCAATTAATTTCAAGCTCATTGATTTAGGCGGAAAGGTCTTGTTAGAAGAGATGTTATCCAGTTCTAATGAAAACATTAGTCATAACGTTAAAGCCGGAATCTACATTTATCAACTGGTAGATAGCAAAACATTGAAGACCACTTCTGGCAAAATCCAATTAAAATGAGAAAATTATTTAT
>JBLFXO010000289.1:0-4794 GCA_047609865.1 Arenicella sp. | reverse complement strand
ACGCATCAGAATTAAAATCAATATTTATTTAGTATGAAAAAAATAGTTTATTTATTACCGGCAGCTTTAATCATGTTTGCATGTGGTTCAGAAGAAGAAAGTCAAGAGACATCAACTGATAATAACAGCAATGATGTAGCAACAGACACTCTAAGCGTTGATTCAATTGCAACGGAAGAAGTTGCAGAAGGAGTTTTTGAAACAGTAGAAGATTACACAACAATCACGAGTAAAACAGCATTATATGAAGCCTTTGCAGAAGATGATTTAATAGATGGTGAATCTTGGTATGCTGAAGGAACGGTGAAGTTTAAAACAACAACTGTAAATAATCCTACAAATAAACATACCGTGATTTATGTTTGGGATAGAGATAATAATGAGGATTTGTCAAGCATTGAATTTCACGCCTCAGTTTATGATGAAGGTTTTAATGTTACTGGAACTCAAGAAATCAAAAGTACAACTGGAATTTACACAGGTATGCCATTAAAAGATTTAGAGGAGTGGAATGGTGCTCCTTTCGAATTCAGTGGTTTTGGATGGGATTTTGCCGGAGGAATATCACGAATAGAAGGAACTAAAATAGAGCAAAGCCCATTCGGGATAAGATTAGATATTACATACAATGATGACACATATCAAATGCATGATGCACTAATAGGTGATGTTCAATGGATGTCAGATGCACCAGAAACTGAAGGGGCTCCGATTCATTTAGGAACGATTACTTATTGGATGCCATGAGGAGGATTAAGAATAGCTTCTAAATCTTGGTCGTTCATGCATTTGAAATGCTTTTTAGGACACTTTTGATAACCTATCTTAGAACAAGGTCTACAGCTTAGTTCTACTTCGTGATTCTCAAACAATTCTGGATTCTGAGGTAGATAAGGATACATTCCTAGCTGTGGAGTTGTGTTGCCCCAAATAGCAGCAATAGGTTTTTTAAATGCCGCTGCGATATGCATCATTCCCGTATCATGTGTGATTACTCTGGCAGATTGTTGGATGATTGAAGCAGATTGATGCCAATCTAATTTTCCAACAAGGTTAACAGCATTAGGGCAAGCTTTGGCAATTTCGTTTGCGCTTTCTACATCCGTTGGTCCTCCTAATAAAACCATTTGTTGGTCTGATTTTTTAATCAATTCGATAATCTTATTGTTGGGTAGTCTTTTCGTTGCGAATTGAGCTCCAATTGCAAAAGCAATGAAGTCAGGTTTGATATTGTGATCAGCGAGATTCACTTCAGCCCCCTCAGGGATAAAGTACTCTAATCCTTGATTGTCATTTATGAGTCCTAGCGAATTTGCAGCTGCGAAATACCTGTCTACAATATGAATGTCAGGCATCACGTTTCTGCGCTTGAACTTAGTATAAAGGAGCTTTTGTCTATTCAGTTTAGGAAAAGCAGCAGAAGGTCGTTTCAATGCTTTTCTGAGTCGTAAACTGCGAAGGTTGTGGTGCAAATCAATTACGAAATCGTAGTTCTCAGTTTTCATTGCTTTTGAAACTTCATCAATTTCATTTTCAATCGTGATGATTTTGTCAATGTGCGGATTCGCTTCCAAGACAATCGCGTTTGCCTTTTTAGTGATATAATGAATCTCACAATCTACTTGCACTTTTAGGCATCTCAATATCGGTGAGGTGAGGACAATGTCACCAATAGAACTAAACCGTATAACTAAGATTTTTTGCATCCGAACAAATGTAAGTAATCTACTTTAAGACTTTTATAATTGATTTGGCAATCTCCATTCTTCCTCGCTCAAAATAATGTTCTGAAGGAAAAGTTCTCTCTAAAAAGTCTTCGTCATGTAATAATCCAAAATCATCAATTACTGTAACTCCCTTTTCTTCGTATCTCTTTTTCAGAAAGTCTTTATTGTCTTTCATAAAGTCCGTGAGTCCTGAATCTACCAAGGCTTCACCTTCTTCTAGATTTTCAGGCAGGATAACAAAATAAAGGTCTAGCCCTTTCGCTTCGCAAATTTTCACAATCTCATCATAGTCCTTCAATCGAACGTTATCTTCGTTGATATTGAAAGCGAAATTCTTAATGTAGTGGTCTGCCAATTGTCTTTTTAGAATTGTCCATTCTCCCCATTTCTCGACTTCGCACCAGCTAGTGACCGTATTTCTTGGCGGCTCAAAAGGGAGCTGTTCTGTTGCCCAACTCTTCAACATTAATCGTTCTCTTTCTTTGTTAGATACTGCGTCATAAGCATTCAAACCTTGCAAATATCTATTGATGATTGCTGGATTCTCATTGTAAAAAACCATTTCTCTTTGAATCGCATTTTCTAGTTCAGATTGTATCCAACCTTGTCCAAAGCTTCTGTAATTGAGGTGAACAATAACTTTCTTCACCTTTGATTCAGACGATATCATTCCAATTAAATGCTTGAACACTCCGGCATGAATAGCCCCAGTATCAACAGACATGACTTTCAATGAAATCGAATCATCTACGATTGCAGAGATAGATCTGAAATCTGTATCCTCTCTATCTGAGTAGGTGGCGTTAGGAGATGATGAAAAATACAGGACATCCGCCTGAGATTGGGCATTCTGAAACTTGGCTAATACATTTGCATCCCCTTCTATATCACTTGGATAAGTTGTCGCTTTGTAAATGAAGTTAGAGAGCACAACTATTGTCGCAAGTAAAAGAATTCTGGGCGCTATTTTCTTTATCATATCCATTAGAATTGAAAGTAAATGAATTGATAAAAGTCAACACCCGATAATGCCATGACCATGTAGATTAATAAGGCGTAAATGATCCATCTTAACCAAAACGGGTACTTATCTACAATGCCGTCAAACCTCTTTTGTTGAATCAAGAGTTCCATTGAAATCAAGAACAATAGCGGAATCAAATGGATGACATCAAAGACAAGTGTTTTCGTCTCAAACGCCCCACCTTTTAAAATGCCT
Source organism: Arenicella sp. (assembly GCA_047609865.1). Lineage (GTDB taxonomy): Bacteria > Bacteroidota > Bacteroidia > Flavobacteriales_D > Crocinitomicaceae > Paracrocinitomix. The sequence goes on along the minus strand of JBLFXO010000289.1, from coordinate 1,848 downwards.
TCAATGGCTTCATGCATTTTGCCATGTTCAGTATCTCTAATTGAAAGGTAGGTTTCATTAGAAGGATCTGCCCCTAGCATCTTACATATAGAAAGGTATGCCTTCGCCACAGAGTCTGATCTGAAAAACAACCAGGCCAAATTGATTACTATTAAGGTTTTAAGGAGACCAATTCCTTTTAAGAACCCACCTTTCATTTCTAGAATTTTTGCCCTAGTAAATACCTGTTCGGATAGATACATGATTCCGTGAATCGCTCCCCAAATGATGAAGGTAAAATTCGCGCCATGCCAGATTCCGGAGACAATGAATACGATTAAGATATTAGCAATCCATCTCAAATAGGAGACTTTATTTCCACCCAAAGGGATGTAGAGGTAATCCCTAAACCAGTTGGAGAGTGAGATGTGCCAGCGTGACCAAAAGTCTTTGATAGAGAACGCGAAATAAGGAGTTCTGAAGTTGTCCATCAAATTGACGCCCATCAGTTTTGCCACACCGATAGCAATGAGAGAATATCCATGAAAGTCAGCATAAATTTGAAGTGAAAATAAAAGTAATGAAATACTGTTATCACCTTGAGAATAGAGTAATGGATTGTCAAAGACAGGGTCAATCATTGGAGCAATGTTGTCTGCAATGACCATTTTGATGAACATTCCATATAGAATCAATCTAAAACCCTTTTGAAGCTTATCGTAATCAAGCGTATGCTTCTTGAATATTTGATGATGCAGTTTTGAAAATCGTTCAATGGGCCCAGCAACTAACTGAGGAAAGTAGCTGACAAAGAGCGCGAATTTTCCAATGTTTCGTTCTGGTTTAATCTTGCCTTGGTAAACATCAATAGTGTAGGCCACAGTTTGAAATGTATAGAATGAGATTCCAACCGGAATACCATACTCTAGGAAGGATGTGAGCCATTCAATTTTAGGGTGAGCCGCCTCAATCTCTTTGAAAAACCAACGATCTCCTATAAAAAAGTTGAAGTATTTAAAAATGAAGAGTACTCCGAAGTTGGAACATAGGCTCATTGCTAGCCATATTTTCTTTTTGAGTTGAGAGGCCGCCTTATTAATCTGAATGGCGGCAATGTAATCTACCAAAGTAGAGTACATGATTAGAATTAGGAATTCAACCTTCCATGACCCATAGAAAAAGTAACTGGCAAATAGTAAGAGAACCCATCTGAATTTATGAGGCACTATCCAATACAGCAGAAGAACTGCTGGCAGAAATAGTAAAAACTCAAGTGAATCAAAAAGCATAGGTTTCCTTAATCGGAGGTGCTAAAATAACGAAAAATAGTAGGGCTTGTTGTTTCAAATATCTGACCTATTTTTTATTCTTAGTTTAGAGATGTGAGAAGAAAAATCATTCCATATGAACCTTGGCTAAAAGAATATGCACGAAAGCTTAGAAACAACAGTACGAAAAGTGAAATTATTCTTTGGAAGGGCTTGAAGGGAAAGCAAATGAGAGGTTACGACTTTCACCGTCAAAAGCCATTAGATAAATACATTGCTGATTTCTTTTGTCATGAATTGAGACTGGTCATTGAGCTTGACGGTTCAATTCATAAATTAGAACATGTCAGAGTCAATGATGAGATAAGACAGGCCCGTTTAGAAAGTCTTGGTTTGGGGGTAATGAGGATTCCAAATGATGAAGTGCTTACCAATTTGACCTATGTACTGAACTTGATTGAAGATTATATTGATGAGTTCGAAATGGAAGAGTAGTGAAGAGGTGTGCCTGTTGGACACACCGCTTCGGTTCCCCTCTCAAGAAGGGAAGGCCTTTGTTTGAATTGAAGGACGTGGTTTAAGTGGAAACAATCGGTTGGTT
>JBLFXO010000288.1:0-4816 GCA_047609865.1 Arenicella sp. | reverse complement strand
TTTACTGTGACCACCTTCATCATCCGGATCAGAAGCTCCGTTCTCAGGAAGTTCTTTTGGATAAAGCTTAACATCATCATGATGCCCAGTAAGATCATCTAAAATCTCTTCTAATTGTCCAATAGACAATTGTTTGAACTTAATTTTCTTGTCTTTATCCAAGATGAAAATTCTTGGAGTAGAGTAAATGTCATAAGTGTCAGTATAATTCAAACTCTGTATCGTAGTCATCTGCAGTAATGGTAAAGGATCTTCCATTGCTTGGTTGTAAACTGACTGAGTTAAGCCAACATTAATAAATGTCAACTCTTTTTCACGAATGAACTTTTTCCAATCCTCAAAATCCTCACCAGTTGCTTTACCTACTGAATAGATTTCAATATTTCTATCCTTGAATTTTTTGTCATAAAGAACTTGAAGTTTAGGTGTTACCTTTTTGCAATGTCCACAGTTTGGATCCCAAAAATAAAGAACCGTGTAATCAGCCTCAACCTTATAACAATTGATCCAATTCTTCTCTGTACTGTCTGGTAAAATCAACATGGGAGCAAATTCACCAATCATTGTGTTTCTGATTTTATCAGCTCTTTCACATAACTTCTTTGAATTCTCTTCGCTCATCCACCAAGCATGATTATTATCTCCGCAATAATAATTGTCAGCCATAAAAACGAACACTCTATCCATCCCCATTATTTTAGAAGACTCATATTTTTGAGTGATATGATGAACTGTGTATTGAAATACTTGATTGTCTTCATCTCCATATGCCATTTGATCAACCAATATTTTAGCCTGCCTAGTCAATGAATCAGGAAATTGAATAACTCCTTGTTGAGAAAAGAACTTGTCTAATTTATTATGAAAAACTGGTGTTCTAACAATTGCAGCATCTTTTAAAGGAATATCATCCCAGTAATGCTTAATGTAGTAGTTGTATACAAAGTTAGAGTCTGTGATGTTTCCATCTGCATCTTTTGGAGGTTCTGGTAAATCTACATCCATTGACATACGAACCATGGTACCTATGAAAAGGTCTTTGTTGGCATTATAGATATCCAGCTGACCTTTCATGATCTCTTTTCCAACTCCTCTAATTTCTTCGAGCTTCTTTTCTTTCGCTTTTCCTTCTAATACTCCATATTCCTCATTCATTTTCCCACTCTTCTTCTTCATTTCAGTCATAAACAAGATGTATTCGTAGAACACTTTGTTATTATTTGACTTTCCAACTTTCATAGATCCAACCATGTCTTTGATGTCTCCTACAGACATTTCAACATCTTCTTTGTCTAATACAAATTCAAAATATTGAACACCGGGAATTACAACTGCATATAAACCTCTTGTATGTTTATCTCCATCAAACTCTACTGTGCCATTTTTTGAATAAGCGGTATCTGCATAGTATAATTTGGGCCCTAAATATTTCGCTAAGAATATCGTTGTGTCACCTAATCCGTTCACATTAAACTTCAATTTCTGAGCATGTGTTGTACTTGCTCCAATTAGGATAATGAATAGTAGAATTAATTTTCTCATTTGTTATTTTGTTTGTTCTAAATGTCGTTTGCGCTCTAAATATAATGAGCATTTAAGACATAGACGAAGATAAAACTTCTTTAGTAATTACTTTAACAATTTATTAACGAATCTTCTTATTTTCCAAGGTTTCTTACAGCCTTTCGGACATTTAAGAAGTTGGCGCCAATAAATATTCCAAGGCATAATAAAGCTAAAAGTATGGCCGGAACTAAACTGGAAGATTCTAGTTCTATTCCGTTGTCGTCCAGCCAAATGTCAACAATCAATAGCTTAATTGATATCATGATGGATATTGCTGAAAAGGTTATGATTCCAAAGGTTAAGGCCATTTGCTTAATAAATGTTTTCACAATCATTTTGATAGAATAGCCCAGTCTTAGTAAAGTCTGTATTTCATAAGATGCCTTTGATAACACCAATTGAGAATACTGGACAAATCCCATTAGTGACAACAGCATAATTAAGACAGCCGCAATTCCAAAGATTCCAATTACGACACCAATTATTGTTTTAATCTTGGCTACGTCAATGGCAGATTTAGCGATATCTAAGTTCATATCTTCCATCAAATCTTCTAACTCTCCGTAGCTGTCATCCACTGTACTAATGAATATTCTATTCGGTTGGATTTTGTTTCCTGAACCATATTGCTCATTCGCATGATCAAGAAATGATTTAGGAACCAAAATTGAGCTGATCTTCTGAGAGAATCCAACAACTCTGCCAATCATCTTGGTGTTACCATCTTTCCCTTTAATATGAATAGTAAGTCTGGCTGCAAGCATTAGCTCTTCTGATATTTGGTTGAAGCCTTGACTTTGTGCAATACCATAATTGATAATCATTATAAAATCTCTAGGAAGGACGATAGGAATGTATTCACTTTCTTGATTCCAACTCCAATCCACATCTAGATCTAAAAACCTATCAGGAATAGATTGAAAGAACATATCTGCATAAAACGGAGGCAGTCCGTCTCCTTCAACCTCTGAGATAGCTACCCTAAAATCTGCGGATTCAAAAGGTGCTACATCTGTAATGAATTCTTTATTTCTTAATTCTTCAACTTCTTCGTCACTAAAGTCTGTGCTGTTCATTCCAAGCGTACTTAGTTTCGTTACTTTCTTTTGGATGACCACAGAATTTGGACCAAAAAGATCTTCTTCTCCGCTATGAAAACTTTGAACGTCTAACATCAACTGAAAACTCAAGCAAAGGGCTGTAAGTCCAATTAAAGCTCCAAACGTGGCGAAGACGAATTGAAAATTTGTTTTATTTCTGAATAAAATTTCTTTTAACATGGCTTATAGATTTAATTCGCGTTCGTAACTAAATCCGTGATATCCTCCTAAAGTAGTCAGTAGAAATCCTCCTTTGTTTAAATCTGTTTCACTTGAAATAAGATCTAAAGCTATTTTAGCATTCTCATCATCTAAATGACTGAATGGCTCATCCATTAAGAGTAATTCAAAGGGTTGCAATAACGATCTAATGATTGCTACTCTCTGTTGCTGTCCTAATGATAAGTTTTTGCAAAGTTGGTTTTGTTTGTCTCCAATACCAAGTAGTTCAAGCATTTCAATGATTCTCGAATCTTCTCTATGGTTGGTTAGTTGGTTTTTCAATTGTAAGTTTTGCATCACAGTCAACTCAGGAAACAACTGTAAGTCCTGAAAAACTATAGAAAGTTTGGTCCTTCTTAATTCTATCCAGTCATCTAAAGTGAAATCTGAAATATCTTGATTATCGATTTTTACAGTTCCTTCAAAATCTTGACGGATGCCGTACACAGTGTTTACAAATGTTGATTTCCCTTTTCCACTACTTGCATTCAACACTACCTTCTGAGGGAAATCAATTTTGAATTCACTCTTCCATACACTTTCAGATCCATGCGGATATTCCTGAAGGGGGAACGGAAGTACGTTATTAAATTCTAATATCATCTTTAGTAGTTTGATAGAAATAAAACAAATTCTTTGCCATACTTCTAAAACGTTGATTTAAAGGCTTTCGCTATTAAAAAGCATGTCGGTGTGTGGGATGCCATCTTCAAGGTATTCTTTACCTGTTGAGGCGAAGCCATATTTTTCATAGAAGCTTGTGAGGTGTGACTGCCCTGAGAGTCTGATTTTATCAGTTTTTAAAGAATTATGAAAGAACAACATGGTGCGCTCCATCATTAAATGACCCATTCTCTTGCCTCTGTGATCCTCATGACTGACTACACGCCCAATTCCATATTCATTTTCATAGGAAGCACCTGGTTTCAGAATCCTAAGAGTTCCTATTATTTCATCTCTCTCTGTCACAATCAAGTGATAAGCGTCTTTATCAAGCCCATCAAGTTCTTGGTATGGACAGTTCTGTTCTATCACGAAAACAGCTATTCTCAATGAAATCAGGTCGTGAAATTCATTAATATCTAATTCCTTATAATGTTTAATAGTTACCTCCATATCAGCGCATAAAATTACTCTTATTTTTCTGAAAGCATGATTAGATTTTAACAATTCAAAGGTTGAATTGTTGATATGTTCATATTCTATTAGTTGGATAGACCTTGTTGTTTATTCAAAAAAGGCGTATCTTCGTGCAAACTTTAAATATATAAGATATGAAAAAAATTTACATTTTAGCTCTTGCAGTTATGGCTGGAGGAATGACATTTGCTCAAAAACAAGCTGGTGAAGCTGTTGATACTTGGGATAGATTACCAGAGAATTTTGATAGATCTGAAGATACGTTAAATCCTGCATCTTTTTCTGATGCTTGTGTTGGAAACGGCTTTGCTTTATATTCATCAACTACTGGTGGATATGTTGCTGGTACTAACGATTACGGTGATGTTGCCAAAGGACAAAAATTTACTTTAAACGGTCAAGCTACGGTAGTAGGTGCGCAAGTTCTTTATGGAGCAATTGACGTTCAAGGTGGTGCTACCATGGTTACTGCTGGCTTATATGATGATGCTCAAGCATTGTTAACTGGGGCAACTCCTCATTTACTTTCTGCAATTGACACGACTGCAGGTGGTGCAGCTGGTCTTTATAACTATACGTTCACAGGTACTGCTGTTACTAATGATTTCTATATCATGGTTGGATGGGCATTAGGTGATGATACATTAGGTATTGTTTCAACTACTGATCCTTGTGGAACTGATTCTTGGGAGATCTGGAGTGATGCTTCTTGGAATGATATTCCTACTGCTTGGGGTGTTTCTATTGATTTAGTGATCACTGCATTAGTTGACGATTTAGAATTCACT
>JBLFXO010000287.1:0-4852 GCA_047609865.1 Arenicella sp. | reverse complement strand
GTGATTTTTCATCCATACCTATAATAATTGACGAACACCAAAGGTATAAATTGTATTGGATGTTAGTACCCTGCCTTGCCTCTAACTTTTGCTAATACAGAATCGGCGACCGTTTTTGCTTTCGCAGCACCCTCAGCCAAAACTCTGTCAAGCTCTACTGTGTTCTCCATATAGTAGTTGTACTTCTCACGCTCTTCTTTGAAATTTTCTAGTATCAATTCAAGAATAGCTTTTTTCGTGTGGCCATATCCCCAGCCGCCAGCTTCATAATTTTTGCGCATTTCAGCTGTTTGCTCGTCATTAGCAAGGAGTGCGTAAAGAATGTAAGCGTTACAAGTATCTGGATTTTTAGGTTCTTCTAATTCAAGACTATCAGTAACTATACTGTTGATTTGTTTCTTTAGCTTTTTCTCAGGTAAGAATATGTTGATGAAGTTGTTACGAGATTTTGACATCTTTTCGCCATCCGTTCCTGGTACTTTTTGAGTGGCTGTGTTATGCTTTACTTCAGGAACAACGAATATTTCACCCATTTCATTATTCATTCTTCTGGCAACATCACGGGTGAATTCAAGGTGCTGTTCTTGGTCTTTACCAACCGGAACAAATTCTGCATCATATAAAAGGATATCGGCCGCCATTAGCATTGGGTAGACAAACAAGCCTGTATTTACATCCTCTAATCTATCGGCTTTATCTTTAAATGAGTGTGCTAAAGTCAATCTTTGAAAAGGGAAAAAACAAGATAAATACCACGTTAACTCTGCTGTTTCAGGTCGATCAGATTGTCTATAAAAAGTAGATTTAGAAACATCTAAACCACAAGCTAACCAAGTGGCAGCAACACTATAGGTGTTTTCTCGCATCTCTTCACCATTCTTAATTTGGGTGAGAGAATGCAAGTCAGCAATGAACAAGAAAGAATCATTATTTGAGTCTTCAGCCATTTCTATTGCAGGTTTAATTGCTCCTAAAATGTTTCCTAAATGTGGAGTGCCTGTACTTTGGATTCCCGTTAAAATTCTTGCCATCTTTTATTTATTTGCTCCCAAAAATAGGCAATTTTCGATAGACTTTAGCCGTTATCTTATCTGGGTTTATTCACTACATTTATGCCCCCATGAGATATTTACTCTTACCATTCATTATTTTATATCGCGTTTATTTCGCGATTATATTCTTTGTGGTGCTCACTATCTTGTATCCAATATTTTGGGTAATGCTCTTGAATGACAAGCATTTTGAAAAGGTATTCCGTTTAAAAGTATGGACATCTCGCATCATTTTATTTTTAGATTTCATTTATGTCCACAGAATTGAAATGCCTAAAAATTTACCCAAAGGACCGTATGTGATTTGCTCAAATCATTGCTCATATCTAGACATAATACAGATGTATCCCATTTTACCAAAAACGAAATTCATGTTCATTGGTAAGGCTGAGTTATTGAGATGGCCAGTAATTAATATCTTCTTTAAGAGAATGGACATTGGGGTGAACAGAGAGAAAAGACATTCTGCCATGCGTTCAATATTAAGAGCTAAGCAAGAGTTAAAGAAAGGTTGGTCAATTGTGATTTATCCTGAAGGGAAAATACCTTATAACGCTCCAAAATTAAATGAGTTTAAATCGGGAGCTTTCAAGATGGCTATTGATGAACAAGTGCCGATTCTTCCCATTACATTGATTGATACCTGGAGACTTTTTGAAGCAGATCCACCATTGACTGCCAATGCTCGACCAGGAATTTCAAGAGTGATTATTCACGAACCAATATCCACAAAGGGATTGGAAAAGAAAGATTTACTAAATTTGCGTCAGCAAACCTTTGATGTGATTAATGAGCCTCTCATGAAATATCACAAAAAAGCGATTGAAAAACTATAGTATGGAAATCACAGACGAATTAGTTGAACACATTGCACACTTGGCTCGCCTTGAGTTTGAAGGAGATAAAAAAGAAGCGATTAAAGCAGATTTAACCAAAATAATTGGCTTTGTTGATCAGTTAAGCGAAGTTGACACAGATGGTGTTGAGCCACTGATTTTCATGACGAATTCAATTAATGTTCTGAGAGAAGATGAGGTGAAGGAAACTATCACTCAAGTTGAAGCACTCAAGAACGCACCTCATAAGGATTCAGATTACTTTAAGATTCCGAAAGTACTGAAGCAACAGTAATTAGATCATAGATTCTGGGACAATCAAGGTTAGGTCACTGCTCCCAATAGCTATCGGGATCGAAGTGCCGGCAATCATTTCACAAATTTCTTTTATTCTTGCTAATTGCTTTCTGCCCAAATGATAATTCCTTCTTACACTATTCAATTCTAAATCTCAATTGATGTCATATATCTTTGGAATGAAGAAGACGCAGGATTAAAAGATCTTTCTTCGAGTGATTCTTATTGAGCATTGTGAAATAAGAATTGTATCGAGAAGAAAAAAGAAGCCAGACCTTACCGCTGTAAGTATCTGGCTTCACCCAAAATCCACGAATCAATTAGTCTAATTCAATTAAGGAAATTGCGATAACCATGCCAACAAATGCCAAAAAGCACTTATTAAGAAATATTTAACAATTATAATTACATTCGGAAACCATGAAAACTATTCTGACAACACTGATAGTACTAACATTTAGTACTTCTTTTGGACAAAAGTGGGTCGACCTTGCTAACGTTTACTGGCGAACCTCTCCAGTAAATTCAATTGAAGGTTCAAACGATACTAGAAATTTCAATACCTACGCGATTGATTTAAAGGCTCCGATTGTGTTAAATGATAATAACGTATTATTAATTGGGTTAGGATATCAGCACAACACCATTAATTCTCAAACAAGCAACTCTTTATTAGATTTTGATTTTAAATCGGCTCAATTACAGATTGGTTGGGAGCACAAATGGAATGAAAAATCAAAAATGCTCTTCATGTCAATAACTAGATTGAATTCGGATTTTAAGAATATTGGGCTTTCTCATTTTCAACAAGGAGGATTAGCGCTAGGAACAACTTCTCGTTCAGATAAATTTGATTGGAAGTATGGAGTTTATGCTAACGCTGACTTTTTTGGGCCCATTGTGGTTCCTTTGTTCGGGTTCAATTGGAAAATCAATGAAAAATGGCGTTTCAAAATGGTGATTCCAGTCAATCTAGAATTGTCTTATATGCCAAAAGATTGGTTCATCACTGGCCTCAGGTTTGATGGTGTGAACGCCTCATATCGTTCTCAAATTATTTCTGGAGGATTACCTGGTCAGAATGACACTTATATTGATAAGGCAGATAACAACGCTTGGGCATTTGCTGAGTTTCACTTAGGTAAAAATATTTGGTTCCATGTTAAGGCCGGATACTCTGTGCTAAGAAAGTATAGAGTTTATGATGGGTCTGAGACAATGAATTTGAAATTGGGACCGGTGAACATTGGTGATAATAGACCAAGTAATATTTCCGCAATGGAAAACGGAATGTCATTTGAAGCGAGATTTATTTATCGTCTGCCACTTGATTAGCCTTCTTTTGATCTTTTAAAACTTGCTTGTAGTTCTTAGGTAGTCCTTGTTCTTCATAACGATCAGCAAGAATCCAAACCATTATCAGCATGTAAATAATCACTGACGCAAAGAAAAGTGAATGTAAATTTTCAGGAAATCCCAAGGATTGATAAAGTTCAATTACCATAAAGGGCATGGGCCAAAGAATAATGACTGGATATATTATCCACCCCCAAACGAAGCTCTTAAATATTGAAAGCCCGTCAATTTTTGATTCTTCAATATACTCCAATTGAGAATTGTTTGACTTCGTAATGGCGCGTTTCATTTTCATCCTTTTTAGCGGGATGATTGGAAGATAGAGAAACGTAAACCACTTGTCTGAAGTGTAACAACCTTGCACATCTAACTCAGAAGCATTGAGATACCGAAAGCCTATTCCGTTAAAAGTCATGGAGAAAGTGAAGCAAAAAAAGCGACCAATTTGGTCGCTTTTAAAGTTTATTAATGTTGGTGTCCTCCGGCTCCATGGACATGGCCATGTGAGATTTCATCTTCAGTTCCTTCTCTAACATCTTCAATTTGGACATCAAAATGGAGCGTCATGTCTGCTAAAGGATGATTCAAATCTAAAGTAACGTCATCACCTTCCATTTTTGTAATCACCGCAACGGCAGGTCCGTGTTCTGTATCTAACTGAACTTGCATTCCAGGCTTCATTTCTTCTTCACCTTGAAAACCGTCTTTAGAAACTATTTTCAATAAGTCATCTCTCCGCGTTCCGTAAGCGTCTTCAGGTGCAATGATGGCAACAACTTTATCACCTTTTGCTTTTTCCTCTAACTCTTGTTCCAGACCAGGAATCAATCCTCCAACTCCGTGTAAATAAACCAGAGGTTCTCTACCTTCTGAAGTATCTAACAATTCTCCTTCACTATTTTTTAAAGTGTAATTAAGTGAAACCACTGCGTGTTTTGCAATTTGCATATCATTAATTTAGCTTGCAAATGTAAGGGGATTTTTAGAAGAGGACCAAAGAACACCTCCAATTTCTCAAACATTTGTGACTTGTTGTATTAATTCTTTTTGTCGTTCCCAATCCATGTAAACTACGGGCATTGAATGAATAGTAAATACCAATCCTTTAAATTTTTCTTTTAATTCCGAATTGATTCTTTCAAATAATAATGCTTTTGTCAGGGAAGATATTTGAACTTTTTTGGAAGTAATAATTTTATCGTTCACTAATTCTCTCGTTCTTACTTCATCTTGAATTACTGCTTCTAAGATGAGCTTTTCTCTTAATAAGTAATCCGTTATTTTTTCTGCAGAATCAATGCTTGTCGTGAT
>JBLFXO010000286.1:0-4858 GCA_047609865.1 Arenicella sp. | reverse complement strand
CTCTCAACAGATAGGCTTGAATAAATTATCAACAAGAATCTCTGCCTCAAGATTAAATTAGGTACGACAACTTGATCAACCTAGTTTTGAACAAAAAAGTAGTCACGTATTCATAAACAATGACAACTTAAAAAAACTTTTCCCAGAGACCTATTAAATTATCTTTTAATAATGGCTTATTAAAAACATGTGCAACATTTTCCATATCATCAGTTTTCAGCCTATCAATGGGATTACTTGAAGTCGTCAACATTACAATCACAATATTTTTCTTTTTAAGATCCTCGAGAGAATCATATAGCTTAAGAAATTCAAAACCGTCCGTTACTGGCATGTTGATGTCTAAAATAATTACGTTTGGTAAATTTGTGACGTCACACAACTCTATATAATCAAAAGCCTTCTGCCCATTCAGCACTGCACTCACTTGGTCAGCTAAATCCAGGCTTAGGATTAACCTTTTATTATAATTATTACTTGCTTCATTATCGTCAACTAATAACACTTTGTTAATTTTCTTATATTTCACTCGCAATCTATTTTGTTAAGGTTATCACAAATGAAGTTCCTTTATCCAATTCACTAATGCACTCAATTGTGCCTTTATTATTCTCAATTATTTTTTTTGTCATATAAAGTCCAATTCCACTTCCCTCTTTATGATCATGAATTCGTTTAAACAATCCAAAAACTTTATCGCCATCTTTTTCAAGATTAATTCCTAAACCATTATCTGAAAAAGATAATATCCATGTTGTTTTACTTTCTTCTATTCTGATATCTAATTTAGACAATCTCTCAGGAGAGCTATACTTAATTGCGTTGCCCACGATATTCATAAATATACTCTTTAAAGAAATACCATCATAATTAATATATGAATCCTTTTCGATCTCAACTGAAACGCTCATTTTTATTTCCTTAATTTCTCTCGCAAAGTCAGCCAAAACATTGGCTAAACTCGTATTTATATTTATTCTTTCAACACTTAATTCACGATAATCCAACTCCGTGACTTTTAAGAGATCATTAATAGTTCTTTTAGCTTGATCTATAGATTGTCCAATCCAATAAACCGTATCCAAAAGGTCGACATTTGTTGTTTTTAAATCATTCTTCAAGAACTGATAATAACCTTCTAAATTAGAAATAGGTACTTTTAAATCATGCGTAGCAATATATGAGAACTGCCTTAATTCTTTGTTACTGATTTTTAGTTGCTTCGTTATTTTTCTTGTGTCAGCGAGTGATGAATTCGTCATTTGCAAGGCAAACATATTCCTCATGGTGCCATCATGCAGTGAAAAATCGTCCAACGATAAGTTTAAATCTTTTAGATCATTTGCATCATTAATTAGTGGTGCGCCTAAAAAAGCACAAAGGCTATTTTCTTCGTCAAAATACATTTGACCACTTAATCTTATTTTGAAAGGCCCATTATCAACTAATATGAATACGCTCTTTCTATTCTTTAGAATAGAACTAAAATTTGAATCACAATTGTGCGGAGTTTTGACAACAAATTGATCAAAGAAGTTAATCTTCTTTATTGTCTTGAAAATTTTTTCAATTGACACGCCATGATTTAATATCTCCCCCTTATCATCATACAATATGTAGAATGGAAACAATTCATTCAAAAAAAAATGATCGCAAAGCTTTGAATAACTCATGACTGAGACCATTGAATTTTAAACTCATGACTATTTTCGCTTCCAGGAATACTCCCTAGATGCTGAACTTCTACTTCCAAATTAAAACGATCTCCCAAGCCTAGTAAAAGCCCCTCAACGAAACGTCTTAAGCCCGCTCTGTCACTATGGTATTCCAACAGAAAAGTAGATTCATCAATATCAACACATAAAAATGATGGCGGCCTCAGCTGACTCAAGTTTTGGGCAATATGCGCATGCATATTATTCAAGTTTCTCAAAAAATCTGAAAAAGTTTTCCCCGCTAAATCTAACAAATGTGCATATCCATCCTCCATTGTAAATTCAATCCAATACCTTCCAAAATTTTCTAGGATATCCCCTGAATCTACTTTTAATATTTCTGAAGCTGCGCCAACAATATTATAAGTGATTTCATCAGGATAAGGCTCCATACTAATAAATGCATCCTCCTCAACCCCTGCTTTCTTTTTAATTGTAAGCCAAGTTTGCATACCGTGATCCTGAATAATAAAATCTTGAGCTGCTTTATTTACTAATCCGTACATATATAAATCGCTTATTTTGTTGAGAAAAAAAACACGCGTGTAATGTACAAACATTATTAGGTTTTGAATGACCTAGATTAAGATCAATCCTCTAGGTCAATAGATGTTCGGAAACCAGAAACTTATAAGCTCTCTATCAAATTGTTGCCTAATAAAAAAAGCCTCTCCAAAATGGAAAGGCTTTGATTGTAGACTGCATGCTCGAATTATCTAACCTCGCTTTTGATTTTAAATGTGTTGTTAGAGCTTACGATTTTATAAGTACGCTTCGTTCAAGAAGTCATGTATTGTAGAAACTAAACTCGTACTCCGATAACACCCTTCGGCTTCGCTCAGGATAAACTGTGCGAATAATAGTCTTGTTTAAATACGTACTCCAATTACGCACACATCATCAATTTGCTCAAGTTCACCTCTCCAAGTTTCGAATACTTCATCAATGAGAGTTTTTTGTTCTTCCATTGATTTATCTTGAATGCTTAGAAGTAATTCTCTGAATGCTTTGGCTTTGAATTTCTTACCTTTTTCTCCTCCAAACTGATCTGGATATCCGTCAGAAAAAATATAAATCGTATCCCCCTTTTGAAGCTCAACCGAATGAGTAGTATAGGGTAGTGGTTTATCAAAATTACCAATGGGTTGTTTGTTAGCTTTAGTCTCGAGAACCTCACCTTTTCTAATTAGCCAAAGTGGATTATTAGCTCCTGCATATTCGAGGGTCATATTACTGAGCGAACACAGCGCAATGTCCATCCCATCCTTCACATCTTCTTCTGATTTTTCAAATTCTTGAATTACAATTTCTCGAGTTTTATCCAGAATATCTCCAGGTGACTGAAGTCCAAACTCTCTTACCGATCTGTTCAATCCACCGTTGCAAATAACACTCACCATTGCTCCTGGCACACCATGACCAGTACAATCAGCTGCGGCAAAAAGGACCGTATCCCCTTCCTTAATTGACTCTAACCAATAAAAATCTCCAGCAACAATATCCTTTGGTTTGTACAAGACGAACGACTCAGGCAAATGCTCTTTGATGAGTTTTGCCGGAGGTAAAATGGCTTGCTGAATACGTTTTGCATAAACCATTGAATCGGTAATCTCTTGATTCTTGTGTTCAACAATTAGTTTTTGTGTTTCTATTTCTTGTTTTTGTAATGAAAGCGTTTGGTTTGATTTTCTCTTTTGCCTATAGGCTTGCACTAGGACAATTGATACAAAAAGAATGAAGATGAGGCCGTAAAGCAATAGCTTCTTTGTCCGAATAATAGCACCGGCCAATTCTTCTTCCGGCGCGAGAACTAGCACTTCAAAGTAGATGTTGCCTAATTTGAAAGTTGAAAAACGGGCCCAGTAATTATCTCCATCAACTTTGTATCTGAATGCCTCTTCACTTTTATTTTGCTCCCATGACTTATACGCCTGTTGAATTCTCTCATCTTTGAATTCAGAAATGTCAGCTAAAGCATATTTGAGAATGCTGTCTGGTTCTGTGATGTTTTGAATATTTGGAAGACCAACAACCTTTCCTGAATCAGAAATCACCATTGCTAGGCCATGTTCAGATACATTAACCTTGGTTGTCATCAATGAAAGGTCATCACAGGACACATCATAGCCGACAATTCTCATTGGACTTTCACTGTACTTTCGCGAAACAGAAATCCCTGTTGTTTTTTCTTCTTGATTAAAAAAGTAAGGTTCAGTCCAAACAACAGATTCTGAGTTTTCGGCGATTTGATACCATGGGCGAATTCGAGGATCGTAATCGGAGTCTTTTGTTCCAGTCGAATCGACTGTGCATCTCTCATTAATTACGCTATAAACTCCAATATCAGTTTTGCGATCAGTCTTGTTTCCTAGGTAATGTCGACTAGAATGAAAAACTTTTTCACGAATCTTTGCGCACCAAGTATTGTTTCCAAATTCATCTCCAATAAACGCCCCTGAAATTGAGCTACTGCTTTCAAGCGTGCCATAAAAGTGGTTTACAAAATCTGGTACAGGGAGAGTGTCCAGTTTATTTTGTTTCCCGTCAAGCCATTCAGCATTTACATTTTGAACAACCGGATCAAAGAAGGAGTTTAATTTTTCATGGACCAAATCACTTTTCTCGTCCAGAATCTGCCCGGTAGTCTCATTAATTGAATCATCCAAACGATAGTACATCAGACCAAGAAGTAACATGGTTACTACAAGTAAACCATAAATGACGCCCGCTTCAATTTGAGTTTTCTTCATTAGATGCCCTTAAAATACCATAAATTCAGAACTGATTCCCCCACAAAATACCAGAACGTAAATAAATTATAATGTTCAACTGTAGTTTTGAAGAAAAAACAAGATGAATATACTAAGATTTATGGAAGAATTTCGAACAGAATAAGTCTGTAAAAACCACTTCAAAGCACAAAGAGAGCAAGAAGGGGTAAAGTGTAAGAAATGTGGAAACACATCTTTACTGGCTCAAGGCAAAAGAGCAATGGCAATGTAGTGCCTGTAATTTCAGAACTACCTTAAAAAGCGGCAGTATAATGGAAGGCTCCAAGGTTGATTTTCATACCTGGTATAAAGCCATGGCTTTTATGACTTACAGTAAGAAGACGATTTCAGCAGCTGAGCTTCAACGGCAAT
>JBLFXO010000285.1:0-4908 GCA_047609865.1 Arenicella sp. | reverse complement strand
CACAACTAATCAAATTATCTATTCAGGTGTTTATCCTGTCTCTTGGGATACTCAATTAAACTCAGGAGGAGAATTCTTCTTAGAAGCTTCTCAATCAGGATCTGCTCTAAGAGTTGCTGACGGTGAATTTCTAACAGTCGAAATTCCGGCACAAGCAGAAGACCCGAATATGGAGTTGTTCTTAGCTGGTGGTGTTGAAGATGACCTTGACTCAATCAACTGGGCACCTGCAGATTCTACTTTTACAGATTCAGGATTTACGTTCTCAAGTGTTGATGATACTTATACGCTGAGTTTAGATTCACTGGGATGGGCAAATATTGATGCCTTCATGAATTCAATTACTTACTTTGATTGTTATTTCAACTTAACGGGTGTTTCTGGACTTAATAAC
Organism: Arenicella sp.; assembly: GCA_047609865.1. GTDB lineage: Bacteria > Bacteroidota > Bacteroidia > Flavobacteriales_D > Crocinitomicaceae > Paracrocinitomix. The sequence goes on along the minus strand of JBLFXO010000285.1, from coordinate 4,514 downwards.
TCTAACACTACAGCTTTCTCTGTTTTCAAAAATGAAAATGCAGTATGGCCAGTAGGGGTTAACAGTTGGGGAGATATTACTTCAAACCTAATAACTGAATCTCATTTAGGAGCAATAGATTTAAATCTTGTAGTAATCTCGGTTGTTGGTAGTCAGTTGTACTATGGTTTACTTGATGTCACTCCGGCATCTATGATGACATATGACGTTGCTATGACTGCAGTAACTGCTGCAGATTTAGATGCTATCATATTAGCTTTAGAATAAAATAAATTTGTTTAATTTTAAAAGGGGTACTCAGTTTTGAGTGCCCTTTTTTTGGTTTTATTTGGGGTTCGACTAAAAAATAGAATGCGTTATCCCCAGAGTCAAGAGGTATCCAGAATTGAACTGACCTCGGGCTAAAAAACCAGATGGAATATTCAAGAAGTTATGCCTAATGTAATTTTCATTTGAAGAAATAGCCCCTGATACATTAAAGCGAGTTCGAGGGCTGATGTAGTAATTAAAGTCAAGAGCTAGCCTAGAATCTCCGCTAATAAAGCCATTATCTCTAACACTCACGTTATAAGCAAGTGAAGATTTTAGTGATGTCCTTGTATTTGGATACCACCCAAAAACATAATGTGCATTAGTCCACATTCTAAACTCTCCTTCAGTTTCTAGATCATATTCACCACCAGCCAAAACAGAAACTCCTACGTCATGCTGAAATGCATAAGATGATGGGATGTAGGCATTCAGAGAAACATATCCTCCAGAAAAATAATTATCACTAAATAAATCAGTGTTTGAGTTCGATAAGATAGCTGTGAATTGCTGTGCTAGTCCCCATTCCATTCTGAATCCACTTAGTCTCTGAGAAGAATTTGCAAAAACAAATGCATCACTGAGAGCTGCCATGTATCGCATATCCTGCTTGGTGACTACATCCAAAGAAGATAAGGTTGAGTCCAATTGCTCCAATTGCCAAATTCGAAGCAAACGAGGATCATACCCTCGTTTATAATTCAACTCAGTGAGTCTATTTGCTAAAATGGTAGCTGATTCTTTGTCCAAGGAGTTTTTAAGACGTCCAGATCGCTCTAATAGTCGATTCACATCTATGGTTTGCCGGGCAAAACTGACATACTCTACTCTACCAAACCCCAATGAAAGAGCAGGATTTAGATTGAGTGATAAGAAATGTCTATCAATGTCTATGTCTTTTTGGTTAAACCAAGAAATTAAACTGAGTATTGAATTTTCATGAAAACCTATGTACAACGCTGAATTCTTGTACCAGCGGTGTGAACCAGAAGTTGTAACCGAAAAACCAGTCCGAGGTAGAGCAAAGGTGGAATCCGTCTTAAGCGCGCCGAAAAAAGAAGAATGAACTCTGAAATTCCCTTGATACTTTTGGTTATTAGATATCCATCCCTGAGTCGCTCTACCCCACATTGAACTTGTAGTACCAGTTGTTCCAACTGATTGACTTTCCTTTCCAGCACTTCGTCCGCTAAGTGCAAGATCAAGATAGCGCAACTTAAAATCCGGTGCCTTATAATCTTTAATAAAATCTTTCGGTACTTGACCATAAAGACTAGCAGCAGTCAATAGCACTGTTGCTAGAATCAATTTTTTCACTTTCATGTTTGCGATCATTTTGGGTAAGCGTTAACAAAAACTTAACAATCTCTATGCCAAGAATTTTTCTTGTTACTTATCTTCAAATGTGTATTTTAAGAGCATGAAAAGATCATTTATTGTAGTATTAATACTCGTGTTCTCAATTGTACCAACTTACGCATGCCTCAATATCTTCTTCTCAATAGATGATGATGGGCATTTGCACGAGATAACAGAATTGCACCAAAATTTCAAGAAGTTCAACATGAACTTCAACGTTAAAAAAATTGCAAAATCACTGCCCAAGATTGAAAAGAAAATCAAAGAATCAGGTGACTACAAAGACCTTTCTGATTATGCAGTAGCATTGATGAAACTGGGACTATTTGAAGAAGCCAAAACTATTCTCGTTGAACTTGAATTTGCACATCCAGAAGAATATAAACTTGCTTCAAACTTAGGAACAGCATATGAATTGCTTGGTAAAGTCGATAGCGCCTTGAAGTATATTAATTACGGAATGGAGCTCAACCCCAACGCACATGAAGGGAGTGAATGGGTTCACATCAAAGTTTTGGAGACTAAGAATTATCTAAAAGAAGATTCCACCTGGTTAGAAAGTCACACTGTCTTAGAATTAACAGAAGCTCAAGAAAAGGACAGCTCTGTTTTACATCAGATTTTCATTCAGGCTCATGAACGTTTTCCCTTTACTCCTACCAATGATCCAATAATGGCAAGTATAATGGTTGACTTGGCTGATTGCTTCGCTGCTAACACTTCAATTGAACACGCTAAGGCAATGTATCAAATTGCGAGAGAACATTTCGGTGACACTTCTCAAATGTTGAATGATAAGATTGATGCCATGATTAAACTCCGTGGACAATATGATGGCATCCGTCCAGAAAGAGATAGAACTTATAGACTAGGTGAATACGTTAAGATTGATGGAATCAGATACGCTAAGTTATTAGACGACAACAACGACCCACCTTATGCCCTAAATTGGGAAGATTACGAGACCAATGTTGACACCTTACTTTCATGGGTTGGATTAAAGCAAATAGACAGAACTCCTATTCCTGAAGAGATTTTACCTCCTGACGAAGAAGCTGTAGAGGATGTACCCGAAAAGAAAGACGATTCAATGTGGTGGATGATTATTGTTGGAATAGCTTGTATCACTCCAGTAATAGCAATATTTATGTTCAGAAAAAAGAAATCTAATTAAATTTAGAAGAGATCGTTACGGAAGAAATTACCCATGTCCATGTAAAAGCGGAGCAAAATTCAAAAAATGTTGTGGTAAAGAGCATTTCAATGTCGAAGCCGCTTCTTGGAGTTAAGCTGTTTTCAACTTTTTAAGATGGTCGAACATAAACACCACTAAAGCCATAACCAAAGGAATCGCCTGATAATCGTACGATTGTATTCCGAAAAGTTGTACGAATAAAGCTAATCCTAGACATCCCAATATGGCATAAATCAAATACTTTTCTCCTTTTTTGAAAAGCATGGCAAAAACCAGCAAGATATAAAGCGGATTGGCCCAAAGGACATTCAAATTATTCTGCAATTCAACATGATAAGTCGTCAAGGTGTTAAATGTGATGAAGCACCCAATAACGGCAATGAAGAAGAAAAGTAGAATCTTTAGCCACTTCGGCCTGCAGAAAAATGAAATAATAGCGATTAATGAAAATATAGAAATTGGAGAAGTAATAAAGTTCATAAATGAGGAACTCTCAACAGGCTCAAACTCATTCAATATTAATGTTTCAGAAACTAAACCAGGAGAGGCATCAACAGCAGTCTTAACATGATCAGGCAAAAACAGGCCATCTTCCCAACTCATCTCCTCTTCTACATTGGTTCCTAATATTAAATTAATTCCAAAACGAGCCCATGGCACCGGCCCCATGTACCTATTCAATAGATCACGATAAGATTCACCTCTCGATTCTCTCCCACCAATAAACCCATACTTAATCAATAAGTCGGCAGGTTCGGTGGCACAATTCTTTTTCGTGAATGAATATCTATAGAACTTGTTCTCCGATTTTGATTCTTCAACCAAATCAGCAAAAAAAGTGATTGCTTGCCGATCGGTTAGGTCTAGCTTTTGTTCTTGGATGAATCTCTTCTCTCTATTGTTGAGGGCAATGAATTTCTCGATAGTTTGGACTCCCAACCAGTAATCTAAGTCTCCCTTAACAATTCGAAACAAAAAATTAGGCGTCTTGAAGTCGAACAGCCCATAATTAAATACTTTGTCCAAATCATTTACTTCATCTACTACTCTAATGGCTGTGTGTCCAAATAATGTATGCGCTTCAGTTCCAGGTGTGGTGGTGAGTATACTTATTTCAACCTTCGCTGAAAGATTCAATGAAATAATTATCGAAAGGAGAAATAACTTGATTCTCATTTTTTAGGGTTTGAAATTTTTACCAAATATTCTCGTCCTTCTCTTGGTGGTATTGAGGTTTTGCAATCAGTTATTTCTACCGATTCAAAGAATCGATTAAAACGTTCTATGTATTCTTCTTTACTTCCTCCATATGGCGGTCCATCTACTAAAGGGAAATTAAACATCAAACCAACAATAGAACCAGTTTCTGAAAGAAGCTCATTCATTCTTTTACAATAATCTTCCCTCATTTCTGGATTTATAGCACAAAAGAAAGTTTGCTCAATGACGAAATCAAATGGCCCAAGATCTTCTAGCTCTTTTGAAGTGAAAAAATCACCACAAATAATCTGAGATTCTGGGAAATCTGGACACCTCTTCTTAAACGAATCAATTGCAGATGGCGAAATGTCAATGACAAATAAATTTTCAAACCCTAATGCAAAGATCTCTTCCGCTTCATAGGCGTTACCACATCCCGGAATCAAGATTT
>JBLFXO010000284.1:0-4938 GCA_047609865.1 Arenicella sp. | reverse complement strand
TAATCGCTGGAGATTTGATTTAAAAGTAAACCCTATTAAATCAAGCTTATCACTTTCGGGAAAAGCTCCGAAATCAGTTTTTGACGTGTTCTTGTCAGACGAAAAAAGTGATTTGGGGGAGTATAACAGCTTGTTCTTCATTAATGCCCACACCCAAAATTGGAGATTACTTGGGCAAGCGAATTACGCACTTTTCGAGCTCAAAAAATTCAAGTTCGATTTATTCACAGGGGCAGGTTATACTGCTGTTCCTTCAAGCTTTGTTGAAGATCCAACAGTAGGCTCTATAAACTTAAAGCCTGAGCATTTAATCTCAGTAAGTGCCATTGAAAATCCAACAACAGACCTTATAAAAGAAGACTTGGAATTAGTACATGGCAATTTTTTTAATTCAAATTATTTTTCTTTGAAGGGTTATTTTCATTGGCAATTGGGATTGGCCGTCCGTTATCAAAACATTCATCTTGGGCTTGAATATGGAAGTAGCTTTTTGATATTGAATGACGTTCAAAACACATTTAGGCGCTTCTATTGGGCTGAGTTGAACTTAGCCTTCGATCTTTTATCCACACCATTGAATTACAAAAGAAAAAATGAGAGACAGTCGGAATTAAACTTTTTAGGGAGAAAAAATTACTTCGCTTTTCAAATTGGCTCGATAGTCCACCTCACCCCAGAGTTGAATGAAACAGAGCCCTTCATTATTAGTTCTGAGGATAATTCAAACTCATCTTATGTTGGCCCAACAAGCTATCTTCTAGTCAATGAAAAAGGCAAATACAACCCTAGAGGGCCTAGTCTTGGTATTACCTTAAATCACACTATTAATTCTAAAATTTGGTTAGAATCCTTTCTGAAATGGCAACGTTTCAATTACTCGTATCAAAATTCAATTATTGGAATTTCGCAATTTGGCACTGATGGAACCTCGTCTATTTTTCACCTCTGTCATTTTGGTGAATTAGGTCAAGCAATTAACTACAACTTTATAGATCAAACAAAACTTGATTTGTTTGTAGGAGGCCAACTATCAGCTAACACTTTCTTGTACCCAAACCAATCTTCATATGGATTTGACCTTGAGTATAACCCAATAAATATAAACTACGGCCTCAGTCTCGGTCTGAAATATAAAATGTATGCCTTAAAACTTAATTATTCTAGGTCCATGCTTAACGCGATCAGAGAAAATGGGTTCAACCGACTTGGTAAATTTAATAACATTAACTTCTCCCTATCCATACCATTACTATGAAGCCCTGGAAAGTAATACTCCTATCATCAATTCTTCATCTTGCTAGTTCCTGTGGAAAGTTTGAGCACGAAAAACTTGATTATTCAGAAGAGACTATTTTTGGAAAATATCAAAGTCAGAATATTATTACGGGAACGCACTTACTTGGCGCAACTTTAACAGTTCCTCCATTCGGCTTACGAAATGACCAGTATTTATTTGTCAATGACATTGGCTACACTAAATCTCAGCTTCTAAAATATAAAGCTCTTACACCCTGTTTTGGCTTTACTTCTAACTATTCTAGTCTCATCATTTCATCTCATCTAAAACTTAGTTTCAATTCGAATACTGATTATTCAAAAGTGAATTTGTATGAGATCAATCACCCAGGGTCAATAGCAGATGAATCTATTCTTGACACCAATAATTGGACTCCGATAATTACTTCAGATCTAGACTCTATATATCCAGAGAACTTCTACGCGACAGAAATTATTGACTTAGATAAATTCTATGTAGTCGCTCTTGAGTATTAATACTGTCTGTTCAGTGAATTCTCAACTTTAAAAAAAAGTAGAATTGGAATTGGCTATTTATTTACTCCTCTAATTAAAAGTGCCGCTTTCGAATACTAAGCTTGGCTAAGGCACTCATGGTTAACTCTTAAAATATTAAATCATTACATTTGAACAGAATGTTAAGAGCCCTATACATAATTACTTTTTGCCTTTTCATTTTCTCGATAAACTCTTGCGAAAAAGAAACAACGCCTGTACCTGAAGAATATTTGAATTACGACAATCAAAGCTTGGAACTAATATATCCCTTTAAACTAATTGTAGATTCTGTAGTGGTTGACGGGTTTTCAACTACGATCGGAGCAACTTATGAGACAAAATTTAGCGGGATATTTTATGATTTGCAATCAGGTGATAATGCCTACTCGGCTTTACCACTTGACTCTCTTGAGGTTGTGTTTGATTCGGCTATTTCTGAGACAGATCTTGAAGTCTTGCCTTATACTATTTTGCCTGACAATCCCATTGAAATGAGGCTGGATGACAAAGGTGAATGGAACTATATTGAGTTCGAATTTTGCTTGAACTTTGTTCCAAACAATGGAAGTACTGGCCTTGTGTGTTTTCTCTGGGGCGTTGATGACATAATAAGGTTAATTGGAGATCAAACCTCTTATTACGTGTTTGGAAAGAACGGTAATGTATTCACCATGTATTTTCGATTTGAGAAATGAGGCGAATCTTTTCCATACTTGCGCTAATACTAGTTTTCCATAACGGATTTAGCCAAAGACTGGGTTTTGGGATTGACTTGGCTGCGCAAGAAAGAGCAACTGTTTTTAATGGTTATCATGTTGAAGAAGGAACGATCTCTTCTTATGGTTTTAATTCATTGGTGAGCTTTGGTGAAGGGACATTGTCCCCCTATGTTTTCCTAAGTTTGGATAACGGATTTAGATTTAATCTAAAAATAACACCAAGCTCAAACTCTACCTTTCTTTCAGGTGTCGGTCCGGGCCAACTTTTCAAAAAGAAAAACTTTCTTAGCAACAGCAGCCAAGGGCTCACTGCATTTAGTTTCATGAGCACCCAAATAAGAAATTGGAAAATAAGTTTAGACGCCAACTACACTATTTTTCAAATTAATAAATTTAAAACTAATGTCATGCTGGGCTTAGGTTTTACTAAAACTGCCAGCAACTTTAGTAAAGAACCTGTAAATAATTATCTCTTAATAAACTATGTAGGAGATCCCAATTATGCTTCAGGTTCAATCGTTCAGATTTCTCAGGACATGGAAAATGCAAATAGAAGCTTTTTTGAAAACACCTACTTTCCGTTATTTGGATATTTTCACTGGCAAGCAGGGCTGAACTTCAGGTTTCAAAATATAAAGCTTGAGTTCGAATACGGTAATAGTTTTGCCATACTTAATGACGCAAACAGCACTTTCAAAAGTTTTTATTGGGGTCAAATTAGTCTTGGTTTTGACATTTTATCTTCACCAGTAAACTTTAAAAAACCTAAACCAGAAGAGTTTTCTATCAACAACGAGAACAGGAAGAATTTCTTCGCTTTTGAAGTGGGTTCAATTCAATACTTTAATGCCGAATTTAAGCAAGCCCAAACTTTTGAGAGTACACCCTCCAATCTTGACGGCAGCCCATATTCCCCCGCGCTAGATACAGCCTTTTTATCTGTGCATGACAACAGTAATTTCATTCCAAACTTTCCAAGTGTTGGGCTTTCTTTTAATCATCAATTTAAGGGCAATTTTTGGAGCTCTAGTCTTTTAAAGTGGCAGAATATTAGATACAGCTACGCGGCGGCAAGAATTGTAATGTTAGATTCTTATTTTGATGAGCCTAGGCTAAGAATTTATTCCGAAAGCCATGAAGCACACCTTATAAGTCTAGACCAGTCTCTAAACTATACTTTTTTACGTCTTAAAAAATGGAGTCTATTCTCTGGAGCTCGTCTCTCAGCCATGACAATTCTTAACAGAAACACCTCAGGCCTCGTTCAACCTCTCAAATATGATGTCCTAAATTTTAGTTATGGATTAAATTTAGGCGTGAAGTACCGTGACATTTCTCTTAATTTCAATTTGTCAAGAACGGTTTTAGATGCCATTCGAGCACCCAATTTCTCTGCCCTTGGAAAGATCAATAATTTCAATTTCTCCTTTTCAATTCCCATTAAATGATAAGAGCAATCTTCATAACCGCGCTATGTTCCATTATCCTTATTGGATGTGAAAAACATGAATTTGTTCCCATAGAGAGCTCGTCAGCGGCTGACTTTTCTACTTACCCTGACGGTGACAGTGCTTCTGGCGCCCAACTCAACATTCCTGAAAACGGATTAAGAGACGGCCAGTACTTATTCATAGAAGAGACCAGTTTTCATGAAAGCCAAGAAGAAGTGTACAGCCTTCAGGGCTATAAGGCTTTATCATCCTATTTTACTTTCAAGTCAAATCAATCTTCTCTCCAGCAATACGCTGAATTCACAATTCGTGAATCATATCTTAATTTGGATTTTGAACATGTAAACATGTATCACATTGCCGGATCTAAGGCCACTATTACTGAATCAATTTTAGACACCAACAATTGGAAATTAATGTTTTATGACGATTTTGACACAACTTATGGCAACACCTATTTTACAAGTAGTATTCTTGACTTAGATAATATCTATGTAATCGCGCTTGATTATTAGCGAATCCTTACATTAACCTTTCCGTTCTCCTCTCTGATAGTTGGAGTTTGTTGACCGGAAGAGCATCTGTTGACGTTTTCCCTCACATATAAAAATAATTCTCGAAGATAGATTTGGCCATCATTATTCTGATCTGCTTGTCTCTTGTATAGGCCTTCAAGCACAAAGTACGTGAATAGCCCATTATTCCAATTCTCTCCTTCAAGAGAATACTCTAGGCCGCTTGAGGAAGTTATAACCATCAAGCCCGAAGTTAGCCTAGTGTCAATAAATAATTTTTTTGAAAAGTCGAAAACATTTGTGCCGCTATAATTCATTTTTGGAGCGTTACCTGAAGCCCGAAAAGTTAGTTCTTCATTGGTTTCTAATTCAGTTTTTTGCAAAGAAACATCTTCAGCGTCAATTTCACCAGAATGACAGGCGTCAAGGATTAAAACCTTATTTCTAGAACCACACTCT
>JBLFXO010000283.1:0-4946 GCA_047609865.1 Arenicella sp. | reverse complement strand
ATCGCTTCAATACAAACAAATAAATAACTGCAATGAAAATCAGAGAAATCAATAATGAAAATGACCTCACCGCGGCAGGCTCTATTCCCAAGAGTCCCTGCCAAAAATGCTGAAGAACGTAGTGCAATGGAGGGTTGTTACCCTCCAAAAGCATAGGGATGGTTTCAGATAATGGTCTTGATGAATGATAAATCGTGAATGGCTCATCAAGTTCAATTGGGTAAGAGTCAATAAAAGGAACTGAAATCACTAATTGTAAAATCAAAAGCAAGAGAAGAATCAGAATATCTAGCTTTTTATAGCCCTTCATATCCTTCAAACTTATTAAATTTGCTGCAATACAGATTCAAATTCATAAACTAAATCCAAACAAATGAAAGATGTTTTTATTGTAGATGCCATTAGAACAGCAATTGGTAATTTTGGTGGAACCTTAGCGCCAGTGAGATGTGACGACTTAGGCGCACATGTTATGAAGGCGCTAATTGATCGTAATCCAGATTTTGATCCTAAAGATATTGAGGATGTTATTTTTGGTTGCGCCAATCAAGCCGGTGAAGACAATAGAAACGTTGCTAGAATGAGTTCATTGCTGGCTGGCCTACCTTGGACAATTGGAGGAGAAACTGTAAACAGACTTTGTGCATCAGGAATGGCATCTACCGTGAATGCGGCAAGAGCAATTCAAGTTGGACAAGGCGATATTTATATTTCTGGTGGTGTAGAACACATGACGAGAGGACCTTGGGTAATCTCTAAAGTATCTAAGCCTTTTGGTAGAGATGCTCAAATGCATGACTCTTCTTTTGGATGGCGTTTTGTTAATCCAAAAATGAAAGAGATTTACGGAACTGACGGCATGGGAGTTACTGCTGAGAATTTGGTGGAGATGTATGGAATATCAAGAGAAGATCAAGATCTATTCGCTTACAACAGTCAGATGAAGGCAGCTAAGGCTCAAGCATCTGGTAGATTTGCTGAGGAAATTATTCCGATAGCTATTCCAAGAAGAAAACAAGAAGATTTAATATTTGACCAAGATGAATTTATCAAACCAAATTCTTCTTTAGAAGTTCTAGGTAAGCTTAGAGCAGCTTTTAAGAAAGAAGGTGGATCAGTTACTGCCGGTAATGCTTCAGGATTAAATGACGGAGCTGTTGCTCTTTTATTAGCAAGTGAGGACGCCGTTAAGTCTAACAACTTCAAACCAATGGCCAGAATAGTTTCAGCAGCTGTTGCCGGAGTTGAACCTAGAATTATGGGTATTGGACCTGTTTATGCTTCGCAGAAGGCATTAGCCAGAGCTGGATTATCATTTGACGACATGGATATCATTGAAATCAATGAAGCCTTTGCATCTCAAGCATTAGCATGTACAAGAGAAATGGGATTGGCAGATGACGATCCAAGAATAAATCCTAACGGTGGTGGTATTGCAATCGGTCACCCTCTTGGAATGACTGGTGGACGTATTCTACAAACAGCGGCTATCGAACTACAGAAAACCAATAAGAGATATGCTTTGGTAACACTTTGTATTGGTGTTGGTCAAGGTTATGCAACTATCATTGAGAGAGTTTAGTGAGGAAAGGCTTATAAGAAAAATGTCATTTCGAGCGTAGTCGAGAAATCTGTTTAAACTTTTCAGAAGGTATAAACAGATTTCTCTGTTCAGCTGCGCTTCAATCGAAATGACAGCTAATTGATAAACCCTGATCGAAATGACAGCTATTTACTCACCGTAATGTTTAAATGAATTCGAATGACCCACAACTACTTCATTTATATTCTCTCAAATAAAAACCGCACTGTACTTTACATTGGTGTTACCAAAGACATCTTAGTTAGATTAGAACAACACAAGATTACTAAAACAGGTTTCGCTTTTCGATACAATTGTTTTGATTTAGTTTACTATGAGCATTTCAAATACATCAACGAGGCAATTGCAAGAGAGAAACAACTCAAAAGATGGAGTAGGATTAAAAAGGATACCTTAATTAAATCAAAGAATGCAGAATTGAAAAATCTGATTGCCGAAATCAAATATTAAGATCACCATGTTTATTTAAAAATGCTGAAAAACAAAACATTCTTTCTTTTAAAACAAAAGGCTTTTATCTTAGAAATGATTTCCATCTTTCTATTATTTCTAGGTGTCGCACTGAATTACTGGAACGTCACTTCTACCCTATTCTTCTTCAACTGTGAAATGGCACTTTTGATTTTACTTGCGATCATCAATTCCTTTGGTCACTCATCTAAAAGTCAACCAGGGCCAATGTTATTTGGCGGATTGATTATTTTATTGGGAACGCTGGCGGCAACTTATTTAATCTCTGTCTCAATCGGAGAATACATTCCAACAAGCAATAGAAGTGAAAACAATTTCAACATTTTCACAAGTCAACAACTTCTTAATCTCTGGCCAATACTTACAATACTTATAGTTTCTAGTATTTTCAGACTTCTACAACTAGGAAAAAAAGAAAAGGAAGGCCATCTGATCAGCAAACTCTTCTTCACTATCTTTTCACTACTTTTTATATCAATTATAGGAGGATGGGCTATTTCTAAAATCCATTCTAATTATCAATTAGTCATGGCCTTTATACTGATAATAGTTCGATTAGGCCTGGAGCTCTATGTTTACAGATCTGTGTTTAATTGGAAAACTACCAAACAAAAAAAGCAGCCCTAAAGCTGCTTTTTTAATATCTAAAATTTAATTTTATCTTTTTGAAATATCCACAAAGTCTCTAGCGTTCTTACCTGTATAAACCTGTCTTGGTCTTCCAATCGGATCACCATTATCTAACATTTCTTTCCATTGTGCAATCCAACCTGGTAATCTTCCTAATGCAAACATTACTGTAAACATCTCAGTTGGAATACCGATAGCCTTGTAAATGATTCCTGAATAGAAATCTACATTTGGATATAAACCTCTAGATTTAAAGTATTCATCTTCTAAAGCAACTTTTTCTAATCTTTTAGCAATAGCTAAAGTCGGATCATCAACACCTAATTGCTCTAAAATATCATCACATGCTTTCTTAATGATTGTCGCTCTAGGATCAAAGTTTTTATAAACTCTATGCCCAAAGCCCATTAGCCTAAACGGATCTTCTTTATCCTTAGCCTTGTCGATCCACTTGTCTAAATCTCCACCATCAGCCTGAATCATTTCTAGCATTTCAATTACAGCTTGGTTGGCTCCACCATGAAGTGGTCCCCAAAGCGCAGAAATTCCAGCAGAAATTGAAGCATATAGGTTAGCTTGAGACGAACCTACAATTCTTACAGTTGATGCTGAACAGTTTTGTTCGTGATCAGCATGAAGAATAAATAATTTATTTAATGCCTTAGCAATAACTGGGTTTGGAGTATAATCCTCAGTTGGCATTGCAAAACACATATGCATGAAATTCTCAATGTATCCTAAATCATTTTTAGGATACATGAAGGGATGTCTTACTGCATTTTTATAAACCATAGCAGCCAAAGTCGGCAGCTTAGCTATTAATCTGTTAATCGATAATTGAAAAGCTTCCTCAGAACGATTAGGATCTTGAGATTCTGGATAAAAAGTAGACATTGAGACTATCATTGAAGCTAAAATCCCCATTGGATGTGCTTGCGCTGGGTATGCTTCAAAAAACCTCTTCATATCTTCGTGAACCAAAGTATGATGATCAATATCTCTTTCAAAAGCTTCTAATTCTACTTTGCTAGGTAATTCTCCATTAAGAATTAAATAAGAAACCTCTAAAAAAGAAGCTTCTTCAGCTAATTGCTCAATTGGGTAACCCCTATATCTTAAAATTCCTTTCTCTCCGTCAAGAAACGTAATGGCACTCATACAAGACCCAGTATTCTTGAAACCTCTATCTATCGTAATGTATCCAGTTTGTGCTCTCAACTTAGAGATATCCAAAGCTTTCTCATTCTCAGTTCCTGTAATAATAGGAATTTCAATTATTTTACCGTCTAATTCAATTCTTGCTATTTCGTCCATTTTTGTTTCCATGTTTGCTTACCTATTTTAAAATATTCCCTCTAAATATAGCAGGAATATTCCGATTTTAGTGCGATTCAGCTCACTTTTTTAAGAAGATGAATGCTATCGTTCTGTCAATGTTATAGTTCGTCTTCAGACAAGACAACTAAGAAATCACCTTCATTTATAGTTACCACTTCGTCTTTAGGTAAGTTTAGACGCACTCCAAAGTTAGAACTTGCATCTTTACTCTTATCTCCTTTTCTAATTCCTAAACAAACTTCTTCTCTCTTTAGGGCTAACCCAATCAAATCACCAAACCTTACTTTAGCTGGGAATTCTGAGAAGTAAAGATCTGCCGGCTTAACATAAATCTCACTTCCATCTTCAGAGAATAAGTCATCATAAAGTGCTTTAATCAGTGGCTCTTCAGATAATTGAGCAAGAATCATTGTAATTAATTTATTACTTATGATAAAGTCATCAACGTCTGTTTGAGTAATTATTTCTTGATTTTCAGAATTCAACACTTGAGTAATAATATTTGTATCAACCTCTACTCCACCTTCTTGTTTAATATTTCTCAACAATAGAAGAATAATCAATGTGTCGGAGTCAATTTTATCTGCGCTAAGCTCTTCGGTATTCTGAGAGAGGATAATGATATTATCATATTCAAAAGGATTCACCTTTTTTAGGGTCTCCAATTTTAATGGATCCTCATTGCTTAATGTGATTTCAAAATCAGTATACTCCTCTTTTATCTCAGCAACTTTGTCTTGAAGAATTTGATTCGGATTATTGAACATGATATCCACCTTAGTTCCCCTAGTTAAGTAGTCAGCGGACTCACGAATGAAAATTTCACCAACACTGTGCCAACCAAGAATCAAGATGTTCTTACTCTTCTGTTCTAGCCTCTTTCCAGACAACTCCAAATCAACAG
>JBLFXO010000282.1:0-4963 GCA_047609865.1 Arenicella sp. | reverse complement strand
TCGTCTAGAATCTTTGTTCTAACAGCGAAGCGGTCTATCCTGAGCTTGTCGAAGGGTAGTTGGATTTCAATTTGACAAATGAATGTAGAACGTCCTTTTTGGTTTGTTGCTTTAAATCTATTTTAAAACTCATTTGTCTTCTTGAATCTATCGTCTAGAATCTTTGCTCTAACAGCGAAGCGGTCTAGCTTATTGTATCTCCTTAGATAAGGCTGGGAGGGAAGCAATATGCTTCTTCGTCAACTTTCCTTTACCAATCAATAGTAAGAATTGAGACTTAGTCCTAACGACAGCAATAATCTTTCTCACCTTTCCTTTTTTCTTAATTCCGTAAACGTTGACGGTTCTCGATCCATCTACCTCATGCAATAGCTCTTTGTAGTCGCCTTTTGCGCCAATCGCATCCATTGCATATTTTTCAATTACTGATTGGTCACCGTAAAAGTTGAGGTATTTCAGAGTGCTCATAGCTTGTAATACGTCAATTGCTTCAGGGTATTCTTCATCTATAAAGAGAGAAGCTAATTTTGGTGGGACAGTTTTCGCTTCCATTCCAGAATCGTTCTTGTAAGTCTTGTAGTAATCATCAATTGGATGTGCAAACGTGCTAGCGAATAGAAAGAGCCCAATAATTGTTAAGGCGAATACTTTGTTGTTGTTAAATAAGGTCATAATGTTGGTTTTTAATGCTACCCTACGGTAATCTGGTTTGTTATCTTTGCAAATAAATAACCTCTTAATTAGCTTAAGTTACACGTCTAAAACTTATAGAATCACGAATTGTGCCAAACTTATTAGCGTTTGGGTGTTGATGAAGTAAAATAAAATAATTATTTTCGTGCGTATTATTTACGGAATTATTCGTAATATTGCACCCCGAAATAAGGGAAGAGTAAAAAGATAATTGTCATGGATAGCATTTTAAAAGACGTACAAGATTCACTAGTTGAAGGAACAAAATTACCAGACTTTCAAGCTGGAAGTACGATCACGGTACATTATAAAATTAAAGAAGGAAACAAAGAAAGAGTTCAACAATTCCAAGGAGTTGTTATTCAACGTAAAGGATCAGGAGCAACTGAGACGTTTACAGTTAGAAAGATCTCTGGAAACGTTGGTGTAGAGAGAATCTTCCCAATCAGATCTCCATTCTTAGATAAGATAGAAGTGAATAAAGTTGGTGATGTAAGAAGAGCTAGAATTTATTACTTCAGAGAAAGAAGAGGTAAGTCTGCAAGAATTAAAGAGAAAAGAAGAGCAATGCCTACAAAATAATTTGAATTTTTATTCAATTGAAAAGCCGTTTCATTGTGAGACGGCTTTTTTTTTATTTCTTTTTTAGATAGAAGATGCGATCTTCAGATACTAGAATTAAAGTCTTCGCATCCTTAATAATGTACTTGGTACATTCTTCGTAAGTTATAAGTTTACTAAAATCCTCATCACAACAGATTTCTGTGCATTCCGAGAAATACTTAAATTCAATAGATCTGTCCTTTTGAACTATAATTTCATTTGTACATTTATTAATCTCAAGATTATAACGAACTGATTTGCCATTAAACTCAATGAAGTATTCAAACTCTTCATTACTTGATTTATGTGTTGGGGTAATAACTTCACCACTCATATTGTCAATGATTTCAAACAAAATCCATTTTCCTTCCAGTTCATCATCAACGCCTTGAGCACTAGAAAATATTGGAACGACTAAAAATAAAAGGGGGAGGATAAGTTTGATCATAATCTTTGTAATGGGGTTTTAACTCCGTCAACAAGACTGTAGCAAGCCAATTTGTCTTTGAAAACAGAAGATTTAAAGATGGATTTATTCAATAACATTCTAACACATTCTTGAACGCCTTCAACAATGGAAGGGTGGGGGTGCACCAATTCTGCGAGTTCTGATATGCCTTGTTGCATCTTCATTAAGAGAGCTACGGCTTGAATTGCACTAGATGCGTGTTCACCAACTGCTCGCATCCCAAGTATCTGCATTTCGTCATCATTAGTCACAATTATTTTGAAGAATCCCTGCGTTTTCCTCATTGCAATAGCTCTTGCGATTACCGAGTAATCTAGCTTTACAACCTTGACTGGAATATTTTGTTTAATGCATTGCTTTTCATTCATGCCGACAGAAGCAACTTCTGGTTCTAAGAACATAATGGTACAGACGTTATCATAAGATAGACGCTCTTTTTTGCCGTCAAACATTCTTTCCACACAATGTCTGGCTTCAATTTCACCCATGTTAACTAAGGCGATTCGGCCAGAAACATCTCCGGCTGCAAAAATATTTGGGATGTTTGTTTGACAATCGTCATCACCAATATGTCTGCCTGATTCACCTCTATTAATTCCGAGCTCTTCAAGCCCTATTCCTTTTAAATTAGGTGTTCTTCCAATGGATAATAGTGCTTTTTCAACACGTATAATCTCCTTAGTTCCGTCACAATCAATTTCATACTCAACTTCTCCGTCAATAATTTCCATTCTTTCTAATGAAGCTTTATGATGAATTGTTACTCCTCGCTTTTCTAAGTTCTTGGCAACTATAGTTGAAATGTCATCATCTTCAAAAGGTAGAATGTGATCTCCTCTGTCTATGAGGTAAACCTTAGTCTTACCAAAATTTGAAAAAATGGTGGCGTATTCACAGCCAATTACACCAGCTCCTACTATAACTAAGCTTTTCGGAAATTCATCTATTTGATCAATTCCGTCAGAAGTCATTATTATCTTTTCGTCAACAGCTATGTTAGGTATTGACCTGGGGGCACTGCCAGTTGTAATCGTAATAAATTCGGTTGTAAAATCTTCAACTTCTCCATCCTCCTTTGTTACTTGAACAGTATGTGGATCTAGAATTTTCCCAAAGCCCCTTGCATAAGTAAATAGATCAGCCCGATTCGTTTTTAAGAGTTTTATATGACAGGAATACTGGAATTTACGTTCAAAAATGGCTTCTTCAAGAGTTTTTCGTACTTCTTCCCAACTTAACTCAAATTTTTCTCTCCCAATAGAAACGATAGTTTCGTTCACATTTTTAACTCTTTGAGACAACTCCCACAATGTCTTTGACGAAAGTGCACCATTATAAACACCTGCTCCACCAATCTTTGCTTTTTCTATAAGGCAAACGCGCTTTCCGAAGTCGATTGCACGCATTGCAGCAGCATAACCGGCAGGACCTCCGCCAATTACTACCAAATCATATTTTGAGTCACTCATTCAATCAATTTATATACATTATGAATGTAAGCATTTTTTCGTTTCGACTAAACATAGTTTCAAAACGTCATACTTAATTCGCTTGTAGGACGAGCTCACTTCTATTGAAAAAAAATGCCTTATTTACTTTTTCCGTTAAAAATAAAACCCAAATCAAATTTTGTCGTATAAATACGGTAGTTAATCAATTATTTTATATCTTTCGGAGATAAAATTAAGACTTAATTCGTAAATGTTGGCAGGTAATCCAGTAGTTGAAAAGTGTAACGCAAGGTTTCAAGACATTTTTGGAGATTATAACAAAAATGCCTCGGGGAAAATTATCGTTTCACACTTTGGTGAGTTCTCTCAGGACTTAGTTAATTCGTTGTCCACGAGTATCGAAGATATGATGCTCGAATCTGGCGACAAAAAAGGCGTTGTAAAACGTATGTTCAGTATCCTTGTTGAAGGACTTCAAAATATTAGAATTCATGGAGAACGAGATGAAGACGGAAATCAAGTTTCGTTTTTAATTGTACTTCAAAATGAAGATGATTACAAAGTGACTTTCGGAAATCTCATAAGAAGAGATAAGATTGACGGAATCAAGGATAGAATTGATGGCCTTAATAAAATGGAGAATGCCGAAGTGAAAGAATTATACATGGATGTCCTTTCAAATGGTATCATGTCTAACAAAGGTGGAGCTGGTCTAGGCTTTATTACAATGTCTCTTAAATCTAAGAATCAATTAGGGTATATTTCTGAAGAGGTATCTGATGACTTAGTATTCTTTTCTGTGAAGATTCACCTTGATAGAATCAAGAAAGAGCCTAAATAAATTTCTACTTATTTAATAATCTATTGTAAACTGCTTCGTACTGAGGTAAGATATTGTCTATCGTGAAATTTAATGAATGATCGTAGGCCTGTTTTCTGTACTTAGCTAGTGATGCGTCATCTTCCAGTATATGCAACGCATCCTTGGCCATTTTGTCTACATCTCCCACATCACTTAAGTATCCTGAGTATCCATCTTTGTTTACTTCTGGCAATCCACCAGCGTTAGATGATATTACCGGAACACCTGATGCTAATGCTTCCAAAGCGGCTAGTCCAAAGCTTTCAGTCTGTGATGGTAGAACAAATAAATCACTGATGCAGTGAATTTCCTGAGCTGTTTGAACATTACCTACCATTTGTACATCATCACATACTCCTAATTCAGTACACAATTGTTCAATTTTGTAACGCTCAGGTCCATCTCCAGCCAATAATAGCTTCGCAGGAATCTTATCTCTGATACGTTTGAATATTTCAACCACGTCTTCAACACGTTTAACTTTTCTAAAGTTTGACATGTGACAAATGACCTTTTCTCCATTTGGGGCAATCTCATTCTTGCGAATAAGATCTTCTTCTTTAGGTTCTGCGCAATAAGAGTCATGACCTATAAAGTTGTGAATAACCTCAATACCATTCTCTATTTTAAAGTGCTTGTAAGTGTCGTCTTTCAGGCTTTGAGAAACCACCGTAACTGCATCCGAATTATTGATACTGAATGTAATAACAGGTTCAAATGAAGGATGTTTACCTACTAAAGTGATGTCCGTTCCGTGCAGAGTAGTTACAAATGGAATATTGATGTTATGTGTTTTTAATATTTGCTGAGCGAAATAAGCGGCAGATGCATGCGGTATAGCGTAGTGTACATGAAGAAGGTCTAAGCCTTCATATCTTGTCACAT
>JBLFXO010000281.1:0-4973 GCA_047609865.1 Arenicella sp. | reverse complement strand
GGTGGCTGTCTTTTAGTTGTATTTATCATCAATCTGATAATTCATCTTAAAACAAGAAAAAGAAAGTACGTTTTCGAAATAAGAAGGAGTCTCCAGAAAATTGAATTCGGTATCTCTAATTTATATTACAAGAAATCCGAATTGAAATCCTACGAAATAGAATCAGTTAAAATTATCATCATTAGTGCCAATACTGATCTTGGGAAAAAGAGCATTGTTCGCTTTTATAATACAGAATTCAACTACATAATTGGTGACATTCGGGTGGATCATATTCTTTTTCACCAAGCAAATCGAAAAATATTAGCAGCCATAGCGAAGCTTCAAAAAGGGGGAATTGAAATTGAAAAGAGAGCCGGAAAATCCTCTAACTACGGATCTTCAATCTTAAGAACGATTACTGGGTGGAAATGATCACTTCTCAAAAAGATCATCAGAAATGATTGGTACCGGTTTAACTCTTGGCCCTAATTCAATGGCCTCCATATTCTTAATATCTTTTCCATGAATCTCGAAACGGAGTAAAGTTTTCGTCTTATGAAAACCTTTATATCCGCAAGCACCAGGGTTTAACCATAAAGCCTGAATCTTTTTATCAAACTGAACCAGCAGAATATGGGAATGTCCACAAACAAATATATTTGGAGTCTTTTTATCAAATTCAGGTTGGGAATCTTTTGTGTATTTATAAGGCCTTCCCCCTATGTGTGTCATCAAAACCTCCATATCTTCACACATGAATCTTTGATACTTCGGCCAAGCCGATCTCACTTCAGTTCCATCAATATTTCCGTAAACACCTTTAACGGGTTTGAATGCTTCCAACTCATCAATTACATCAATCTCACCTACATCTCCGGCATGCCAAATCTCATCCACGTCTTTGAAGTATTCAAAAACCTTTGGATCAACATTTCCATGGGTATCAGACATCAAGCCTATTTTAGTCATTTTGTGCGATTGATTTTTATCTTTGTTTTATGGGTCGGATTTTCATCAAACTAGCTTACAAAGGAACGAATTTTTTCGGTTGGCAAATCCAACCAAATGACCCAACCATTCAAGCTGAAATTGAGAGAGTACTTACACAGCTCAATGGTAACAAGGAAGTCAAAATAACTGGCTGTGGTAGAACTGATACCGGAGTACACGCTTCAAACTACTATGCTCATTGCGAGAACCCATTTGAATTCACCACTGAACAACTGAAGTTCAAATTAAACAGCATGCTTTCAAAAGATGTCGTTATTCATGACATTATTGAAGTTGAACCAGAGGCTCACGCCAGATTTGATGCTAACAAGAGAACTTACCATTACTTTATCCATCAATCAAAAGACCCCTTCATCAAAGAGATATCTTGGGAAAGACATGGCGAACTAGATATTCAGGCAATGAATGATGCTTGTAAAAACCTCCTACTTCACACAGACTTTGAATGTTTTAGTAAGGTGAAGACTGAAGTCAACAACTTCAATTGCAACATTACTAATGCGGCCTGGGTAAAATCTGATAAAGGATATATCTTTACCATAACTGCAAATAGATTTTTACGAAACATGGTGAGAGCCATTGTTGGAACCATGATAGAAATTGGAGAAGGAAAATTGAGTCAGGGAGGCTTTCAAGCCATCCTTGAATCAAACAGCCGCTCTGAAGCTGGCCAAAGCGTTCCGGCAAAAGGTCTATTTTTAGCTAAGATTGAATACCCATATATTCAGGAATAGTCATTAGACCGATAGAAAATATCTTAAAGTAAGATGCACATTGGCGTTTCATCTTAATAATTCAATTATTTTTGTAGTATGATATTACCTGTAGTAGCGTACGGATCTCCTATCCTGAAAAAAGAAGGAGAAGAAATTGACGCGAAATACGAAAACTTAGACAAGCTCATTGCAAACATGTTTGAAACCATGTATGAAGCAAGTGGTGTTGGTTTAGCAGCTCCTCAAATAGATAAATCAATAAGATTATTTATAGTGGATGCTTCTCCATTTGCAGTGGTAGATGAAGGTGAAGAGCCGGATCCCATGGCGGCAGGTCTTGATGGTTTTAAGAAAGTTTTTATCAACCCGATTATTGAAGAAGAAGAAGGCGAAGAATGGGCTTTTGCTGAAGGATGTTTAAGTATTCCTTCCATTAGAGAAGATGTTTTTAGAAAGCCAAAAATCAAGATCTCTTATTATGATGAAAATTGGGAGTTTCACGAAGAAGATTACGAAGGCTATGCCGCTCGTATCATTCAACATGAATATGATCACGTAGATGGAGTACTGTTCACTGATCACCTGAGCCCACTCAAAAAGAGACTACTTAAAAAGAAATTGACTAACATCTCAAAAGGAGAAATAGACGTTAAATACAGGATGAAGTTTCCTGCTCAAAAGAAAAGAAAAAGATAATGAAGACATTAAGTTATTTAGGATTATTTGCAATATTATTTTTATTCTCTTGTAGTGGAGAAGATGACACCGTTTATGACGAACAGGAAGATGGAATCGTTGCCGTTTTGAGTGAAGAAGATATGTTATCTGAAATAAAAACTTTAGAAACTGAAATCAATGCATCTCAAGTGCCTAATGAAGACTTGCTAAAAGATGCCATTACAAAATATCAAGATTACGCAAACACCTACCCAGATGCACCTGGTGCTGCAGATTACCTTTTAAAAGCATCTGACTTTTCATTGGCAGTCAAATTGCCAGAAAAAAGTGTTAACATCCTGAACCAAATCATTAAAAAGTATCCAGACTACAACAGAATGGAAGATGTACTTTATGTAAAAGCATCTCACTTAGATTTGGATTTGAGAGACACAACTGAAGCTAAAGCAGCTTACCAAGATTTTATTGATGCATATCCTGATTCAGAAATGAGAGATGATGCAGAGAATAGAATTGAAAATATTTCGTTAAGTATTGAAGAATTGGCTGAAAAGTTCATCAAGGAACTTGAAGCTCAGTAAACTCAATGCAAATATTTCTCACTTACGATTATGAGCTTTTCTTCGGTAATCCAACCGGAACAGCTGAGAAATGCATCCTCGAACCAAGTAATCAATTAAGAGAAATATCTAAGCGGACTGGTGTCAAAATGGTATTCTTCATTGATACTGGATATCTAAAAAAACTTATTGAATTCAAAGATCAGTTCGAAAAAGTTAAGTTTGAACACGATAAGGTCATTAACCAAATCAAAACGTTAGTTTCAGAAGGCCATGATTGTCAGTTACATATTCACCCACATTGGGAAGATTGTAAGCATGACGGCAATGAATGGATCATGAATACTGACCGATACAAGTTAGATGACTTTTCAGATGAAAAGATTACAAGCATTGTAAAAGAGTACAAATCCATCCTAGAAACTATTACAAGCAAAACAGTTAGCTCTTTCAGAGCTGGTGGATGGTGTTTACAACCATTTAATCGGATTGAAAAAGTCTTTAAAGAAATCGGAATCAGTTTAGATTCCACCGTATTCCCTGATGGTAAATTTACAGCAGGCAATTATTATTACGATTTCACAAACAGTCCACCCAAATCAAAATGGAAGTTCTCAAATGATCTTATTAAAGAAGATGAGAATGGAAGTTTTTGGGAATACCCTATTTCAAATTACAAATACAATCCGCTCTTTTTTTGGAGGCTTTTCATCTTAGGAAGATTAAAACCAAGCCAACACAAACCAATCGGAAATGGATATCCAATGTCCTCTCCTGGTTTAAGAAAGAAAATGCTGACCAAGGGAATGAACCTAAGCGCTTCGGCTGATGGATACTTTGTGACAAAACTGAATACAGTTCTGAAACGCAATACCAAAAAAGGATTTGAAGAAATGGTAATCATTGGGCATCCAAAAGCCAACACACTCTTCGCATTAAAACAACTTGAAAAATTTATTAATTCCAATAAATCCGAACACCAATTCAAAACCTTTGCAGATCTAGATTTGAAGTGAAATTTATTGAACGCGAACATATAGACACGAAACTCTGGGATCAAAAAATCTCAGAAAATCCAACAGAAAACATCTTTTGTTACAGCTGGTATTTAGATGCAACAGCAAAAAACTGGGGAGCCTTAGTAACAGACAACTACAAAACAATTGTTCCTATTCCATTCACTAAGAAGCTTGGGGTCAAACAAATGTATCAACCTCAGTTCAGCAGAGAGCTGGACATCTTTGGCATTGAATTTAATTGGGAAGATGTTTTAGAATTTCTTTCTAATGATTTCAAGGCTATTCAGTTCAGAAATGAAAATGCAGAAATCTTAAAAGAAAAAGAAGAACGCTTTCATCAAGTACTAGATTTAACTTCTGATTTTAAATTCAAAACGAACGCCAAGAGATTAATTAAAAAAGCCGACCAACAATTCGAATACCGAAATGAAGCGGAACCCAGCAAGCTAATTGAGCTTTTTAAATCAACGGCCTTTCAAAAGATTGACACCTTAAACAATGACGACCTAATCAAGTTAGAAGGCTTAATGAATTACACGCTCAAAAGTGGAAATGGTGAACTCATTGCTGTTTATGAACAAAATCAATTTGTTGGAGCAGGTTTTTTCTTGATTGACGACAATAGAATAACCTATTTAAAGAGTGCTTCACATGAACAGCCGAAGAAAGACGGAGCCATGTATGGCTTAGTCAATCATGCCATTTACAAGTTCAAGGAGAGTTATAAAACTTTTGATTTTGGTGGGTCAGATGTTGAAAGCGTAGCGAATTTTTACAAAAAATTTGGCTCCACAAATAGAAGCTACTATAATTACACCATCAATCATTTACCACTTTGGTTTAAGACATTGAAACGTATAAAAGGGTAAGTTTTTATTAATCGAATTAATATACTTTGTTCATCCAAGAAAATAAACATTGCGTAACTTCGTCCACTAAATTGATAAGTGCACATTGCTAATTGAAAATTGAAACCGTGATTCACGAAATAGGTAAATCCAATTCTG
>JBLFXO010000280.1:0-4991 GCA_047609865.1 Arenicella sp. | reverse complement strand
TGTTCTCGGGAAGTGTGATTGGATATGATATAACTGCTGATGTGTTGTCAGATTGAAAGACTTGTGGGCCAAATCGGTTTCCTTCCCAGTCAGTTTTAATATCACCATTCAGAGTTTTGATGAATATGCGGATAGGCGTAAAGCTAGTTTCACCACTGGTTTCAGTAACAACCTCGGCCGCAAAGCTTGAAAATATTTGATGAATTACCCAGGTTTTACCTTCTGGCACTTCAAATTGAGCTGTAAAATTGTTGAACTGCTTAAACTGAGTCTCCGCTTTTTGAGCACTTGCACTAAAGCCAATAAGACAAACAAATAAAATACTTAACACTTTCATTATTCTCCTTTTTTAGGAAAAGTAAATGAAAACATCATGCCTAAAATGAGTTTCGTAATTAGTTATCCTTAATTAGATGTGGAATTGAGAGAGAAATGTCTACTTCCAATCTGCCATGTTCTTGTCCATGTATTCTACCCATCCTGGCTTTTTGTCTTTCTTAGCTAATTTTTTAGCTTTCTTACCAAGTTTAAGAGCTGCTTTATTATCTCCTGTTTCATGTAAAACTTGTGCCTTTAAAAAGAAATTGAAATATGCTTCTTTAATAGCAATTGACTTATCTATGTGGGTCATTGCTGTTGTGAAATCCTTTTTAGTTTGAAGATAGTAATTGGCTGCCTTATAGTGAACTTGATCTAATTCTTTTCCTTCAGCTACAGCTCGGTCTATTTCAGTTTTTACATGACCATCAGTGTCTAATGTGAATGGAACTTCAACTTTCGTATCTGACCATTTTATGAGAATGGTGCCGCCATAATTAGAAACGTTGTTAATCGTTATTTCGAAAGTTTCAGTATGCTCGTTTTTTGAAGCCCCACCGATAAGGTTAGCTACATCTTTTTCAGAATCATACGACATTGATCCCCATTGTTTTGAATCGCTATTGAATATGATATTCCATTTTCCATCTTCTTGAGGAATTGCGAACAAGGCGTAAGTTCCAGTATCCAAGGCAGTCCTCCCGAAGGTGACAGGTTTTGTAATTGAAATAGTCGTGCATTCATTTGCTCCTAATCTCCAAACTTCACCATAAGGAACTAAGCTTCCGAAAATAGCTCTGTTTCTAGCACTAGGTCTTGAGTAAGTTATACTCATATCACATAGTCCTATTTTCTGATTGATAACTGATAAGGGGCTTCTCGCCGGAAGCTCTTGAGCAATTGATATTGAAGTGAATAGAAAACTTAGGGCAAGAAGAAAAGTAGATTTTTTCATGGCGTATATTTAAAGCAAATGTAAAAAAGTTTGATGACTTGGGTTACTTTTTTAATTAGTGGACATAAAGAGTCAGAACAAGCAATTGATAAATTAGGATTATTCATTAAAATACCATTTATCGTTAGTTCCAATTGACAATTGTTATTATCTACAGGGAAATATTTAGTAAGGTAAGTTTGTTATTTCGTAGATACTGTTCTGAAGTCCAGCTGTGATGCTGGGCTTTTTTTATGCATAAAAAAGCCGGCCCCTGAAAAGGAGCCAGCTTTTATTAATTATTATTTGTAATTCTCTCGTTTCTTTGAGCACCATCTGCAGATTTAATCTGTCCATGACATTAGATATTAGGCTACCAAATCAAAATGGAAACCGCTAAAAGAACTTACCCGAATCAAAGCTACTGCAGAGAAAACACTTAGTTCTTCTGATCGCAATTAAATGTTAAAAAGAATAATTGAAAATTTACTGTAAACTCGAAGTGTTTATTCAATATGCGAATCAAAAGATAACTCCTTACCGAACTCATACTGACTAATCTTAGTAGTACTTTTTCCATCCTCTTCAGTGTCTTGAATAAATTGGATAAAGTCTTTCCCTACTAGCTTGAAGCTTCCATCATAAATAGTGGAAGGAAGTTTTTGTATTGTTAATAGGTATGCATTTAAACCAACGATCTCGCCACTTTTCTTAGCAAGTACTTTCGCTTTTAAATGAACAGAAACAGCTTCTGAACCAATTTCTGTTCTTTCTACTACGAAATAAAACAAAAAGACATTTTTTCCTTTCTCTACTTTTCCAACAGGAACAATGACATTATTCGTCATCAACAACTTTTCAAGAATTACAGATTGCTGTTGTTCTAATTGAGTACCATGTTTCGCCTTTTCTTTGATTTCAGAAGAAGACATGGCAGTAGGCATTTCAATGAAACTATTATATAATTTGGTATACAAATCATTTTGAGCAAGACTAGTAGTTCCAACAAACAACGTTAAAGCTAGTAGCGGTAAAAAGAGAAATTTATTATGCATAATTTATTTTTTAATTTAGTTAGAAATATTTTTTTCTATAAATAACAATATAATTTGATCCAAATCAAATAAATTCAGACCATTTTCGTAAATACTTCAGTTACATCAGCCGTTCTGCTAGAATCTAGATTCGTTTGAAAAACGTTTATGATTCATGTGGAATTCACTTCAAAGCCCATGTTTGTCGCAAGCCCGAACCTAAAAACTCTTATCCATTATCGCTACTTCCGCCATATGTTTTGTCTGACCATGTATCTTTTGAAGCATCATAAGAATGTACTTTTAAATCATAGTATTTTCCTGATTCATTATATACAAGAGTCCAGCTTGGAACGATTTCACCTTCGTTACCTTCCATCATAATACCAAACTCACAACTAGAGATTGGCGTAATTTCTTTGATTGCTATAGCATCATCTTGATTTCCATCTTTTGTATGAAATGCAATAAAGCCATTCTCTGCAAAATGAATAGTCCATGACTCATTTCCAATCACATACTCACCTTTTGCATCATTTATTCCTTCAACTTTCCATTGAGGAGTACAATCATCTTCACTAGTATTTTCGTAAGTAGTTTTTTCTCCCTCAAGCTTCAAATCAGCGGCTGTACTGAAAAAAGAGATTGTCGTAATAAATAAAGTTATTGATAAATTTTTCATGGATTAAATATTAATGATTAGATAAATAGATTGCTAATAATAGATATTTAACCACTGTATTACAAGATATTTCTTCCAAATTTCTATTTGCGACCTGCAATGATAAAGTTTTTACCCTGACACTCAAGTAATACTGAAAATTAATTAGGTTTGACAATATCTAGTTTACAATCAAATAGAGTTTAAATCTTCTACCTTTGAAAAATGATTTTAGCTAAATATGTGGAAAAGAAAACTGCAGTTGAGATAATTACAAATGCCTTTGATACAAATCCAAGCGTAAACATTGTAATTGGAGATCATGGGAATCGAAAAAAAAAGATTGGTCGACTTGCGGCCTACGCATTTGTAAAATCAATGAATCGCAATGGCGCATTTTTTTCTGAGAATAAAATGGGTACGGCTTTATGTTTTCATTCAAAAAAAGGTTCACCAAATATGAACGAAATCTGGCATGAAATGCGCTTTGCCTGCTCTATCCCTATCAAGAAAGTTATTCAAACATTAAAAAGAGAAGCCTATATAAAAAAGTTTCGTTTTAAAGGTGAGCATTACTACTTCTGGTTTTTAGCCGTAAACAATGGAGCAGGAAAAGCAGCTTTTGAAATGAAAGATTACCTATTTGACTTATCCAAAAAAGAAGCACTGCCGATACTGCTTGAAACGTCAGTTGAAAGAAATAAACTAATTTATGAACGATATGGCTTCCGAACATACCATGAATGGCCAAATTCTGGGAATGGAAAAACGCTTTGGTTCATGATCCGTGAAGTATAAGAGGAATAAGGAAAATTGACAAGGACTAGAAGTTTGATGTGTTGTACTCTTTAGCTGTCAGCAAAATAAAGGTATAGTTCGCTTTATGTATACATTTCTAATAATCCCCAGAATTAGTAAGCTCTTCTTCGCAGTTAGTTCCAATTGACAATTGTTATTATCTACAGGGAAATATTTCGTAGGGTAAGTTTGTTATTTCGTAGATACTGTTCTGAAGTCCAGCTGTGATGCTGGGCTTTTTTATGCATAAAAAAGCCGGCCCCTGAAAAGGAGCCGGCTTCTATTAATTATTATTCTTATTTCTTAATTGTAATTCTCTCGTTTCTTTGAGCACCATCAATTGACTTGATTTGAACAACATATACGCCAGTAGCGAAAGTGTTTAAGTCTAATGTCATGATGTTCTCACCAAGATTTTCCATTTCCAATAGTTTTTGTCCTACTGAATTGAAAACTGTTATAGTTGCCTGAACATCTGTTTTGAACGCTATGTTCACAAATCCATGAGATGGGTTTGGATAGATGTTTAATTGAGAAAGAATACTTGTCTCAATTCCAACATGAGAATCAACAGTTACCACAACTTGAGTTGTACATCCGTTTGCGTCTGTAATATCACAAGTGTATGTTCCTGCAGCAGATAATCCTGATAAATCTTCAGTTGATGCGAATCCACTATCCCAATCATAAGAGTAAGGAGAAGTTCCACCAGTTACTGTTAAATCAACAGCTCCGTCTGACCCAGTTGTAATTGGAGAAGAAGTTGCAGATCCTGAAAGTACTGCTGGTTCACCAACTATAGCATCAAAGTCACCTGTACATCCGTTGTCATCAGTTAATGTTACTGTGTAAGTGGCAGGAGCAAGTGCTGTTAAGTCTTCAGTAGTTCCTAAACCAGACCAATCGAATGTGAAAGGAGATGTTCCTCCTGAAGGAGTCATATCAATTGCACCATCTGTATCGCCATTACAAGTAACATCAGTGATGTTCATTGTAGCACTCAATGCAGCAGGCTCATCAATTGAGAATGTGAATGTTGACGTACAAAGTAAAGCGTCAGTAATATCAACTGAGTAGTTACCAGCAGCTCCAGTAACCATTGGAGTTGTTTCTCCTCCTGGTGACCATAAGTGAGTATATGGTGCAGTTCCACCAGTTACTGTTCCTAGGTCTATTGAACCATCAGCAGAACCGTTGCATAAAGCATTAACAACTGTTTCGTTGATTGTTAAGTTACATGGATTTG
>JBLFXO010000279.1:0-5011 GCA_047609865.1 Arenicella sp. | reverse complement strand
CATCGTTTTCATCAGTGGCAAATGCATCGCTATCATCAGTGGCAAATGCATCGCTATCATCAGTGGCAAATGCATCGCTATCATCAGTGGCAAATGAATCGCTATCATCAGTGGCAAATGCATCGCTATCATCAATTGCAAAAGCATCGCTATCATCAGTGGCAAATGCATCGTTATCATCAATTGCAAAAGCATCGCTATCATCGGTTTCATCTGATGCAAAATCACTTGAAAAACCTTCTAGATCTTCTTCTTGGTCAGTTTCTAAATCTTCTTTTGAAAATTGTAACTCTGGATCTGTACTATCCGTTGAAGAAGATGAACCCTCTTCAGGTTCTGGTAAATCAAAGCTATCATCTTCACTTTCTTCGTGAAGAAACTCTGATAAATCTTCAATTCGAGTTAGATCATGATTATCATCATCACTCAAAGTGTTCCTCCCAATTAACTAAGTTTATATTAAGCACCATGACAGTGCTTAAACTTCTTCCCTGAACCACAAGGACATACATCATTTCTTCCAACTTTTTGGCGTCCGCGACTTATTGGTTGAGTCATTGCTTCTTGAATATCTTGAGATCTCTTATGGTCTTCTAGTCTTTTCTCAAGTTCATCTTGATGTTTTCTTTTTAAAATATCAATCTCTTCTTCAGTATAAAGTCTAATTGTGAAAACTCTATTAACAATTGCTTTTTTAATTTCAATCTTCATATTCTCATATAAATCATAAGCTTCACGTTTATATTCAGTTAAAGGATCTTTTTGACCATAGCTTCTTAAATTGATTCCTTCCTTAAGGTGATCCATTGAAAGGAGATGGTCCTTCCAGTGTTGATCGAATGTAGAAAGTAATACTTCACGAATAGAAACTTTTACTTGATCATCATCGTATTCAGAAAACTGTTCTATTAGATTCTGCTTAGAGATGTCTTGAATATAAGTATGAAGAACTCCGTCAAATTTATCAGCACATTCATGATAGTTTAAATCATGATTGATTCTAAAAATATTCTTAAAACCTTTGTTGATTTCAATCCAAGGCCATTCTGCAATAGGTACACGTTTTGATGGCTTATACATATCTTCAATTGAAAAAGAAACGTCTTCTACCATTTCATGAATTAAGTCTAAATTACCTTGGTCATTTAAAATATCTTTTCTCAATTGATAGATAACTTTTCGTTGCTCATTCATAACATTATCAAAGTCTAATAAATGCTTACGAATATCAAAGTTATGTCCTTCAACTTTCTTTTGGGCTTTTGCAATTGCATTTGAAATCATTGAGTGCTCTATAGGCTCATCCTCATCCATTCCCATTCTTTCCATAAATTTCTTTATTCTATCTGAACCAAAAATTCTCATAAGATCATCTTCTAGAGATAGAAAAAAACGTGACATTCCAGGGTCACCTTGACGACCTGAACGACCTCTTAGTTGATTGTCAATACGTCTTGATTCATGTCTTTCAGTTCCTAGTATACAAAGACCTCCGGTCTTTTTTGTAAATTCTGAAAGCTTAATGTCAGTACCACGACCGGCCATATTGGTTGCAATTGTTACAGAACCTTTTTGACCAGCATTTCCAACTATCTCTGCTTCTCTTTGATGTTGTTTTGCATTTAAGACTTCATGAGGAACACCAAATTTTGTCAAGTGACCTGAAAGAATTTCTGAACTTTCAATTGTGATCGTTCCTACTAAAACTGGCTGACCTTTTTGATGTAGCTCTTTTATTAACTTTGAAACTGCATAGTATTTTGCTTTCTTTGTAGCAAAAACTTGATCTGGTTGATCATCTCTAATTAAAGGTAGGTTAGTAGGTACAACTATTACTTCTAGTTGATAAATCTTTGCAAATTCTTCAGCTTCTGTATCAGCAGTACCAGTCATACCTGTAAGCTTTTCATACATCTTAAAATAATTTTGAAATGTAATCGAAGCTAGTGTTTGGTTTTCAGATTTAACTTCAACACCTTCTTTTGCTTCAATAGCTTGGTGAAGACCATCTGACCAACGAGATCCTTCTTTTAGACGACCAGTAAATTCATCTACTATAATAACTTGGCCGTCGTTCACAACATAATCGACTTCATGCTTAAATAAAGTATGAGCACGTAGAGCTTGTGAAACATGGTGTAAAACTGCTAGGTTTTCTGGATCATATAAATTTGTAATATTTAATAAGTTTTGAACTGTTACAATTCCATCATCTGTCAGTACAGCTGTATGTGATTTCTCTTCTACTGTATAGTGATTGGCTGCATTTAGTTTAGGAATGATTTTATCAATAGAATGATAAAGATCAGAGTTACCTTCACTAGGCCCAGAAATTAAGAGAGGAGTTCTTGCTTCATCAATTAAAATTGAATCGACTTCATCAACAATACAGTAATTAAAATCTCTTTGCACATAATCTTCTAGATCAAACTTCATATTATCTCTTAGATAATCAAAGGCAAATTCATTATTTGTACCATAAGTTATATCTGCTCTATAAGCTTCTTTTCTCTCATCATCATCCATGTTTTCTAAGATGACTCCAACAGTAATGCCAAGCCAGTTATAAAGCTCGCCCATCTCTTTAGCATCACGTGAAGCTAAGTAATCGTTTACTGTAACTAGGTGAGCACCACGACCAGTTAATGCATTTAAGTACATAGACATTGTTGCAGTTAAGGTCTTGCCTTCACCTGTCTTCATTTCAGCAATAATACCTTTATGAAGAACAACAGCTCCCATAAGTTGTACATCGTAAGGACGCATTTTTAAGACTCTTAAAGATGCTTCTCTTACTGTAGCAAATGCTTCTGGAAGTAGGTCTTCAAGCTCATGGCCGTCGGTGAATAATTGTTTAAGCTTTGGCGTTTGTGCCTGAAGTTCTTCATCTGATAACGACTTCATTTTTTCTTCCATTGCATTGATTCTTTCAACATAAGGAATAAGATTTTTTATATCTCTATCTTGTTTTGTTCCAAAAAATTTCTTTACTAAACCCATCATTTTAATTTACTCCAAATATATTTAATTTTATTCTAATGTTATTTCTTAAGCTCATTGCAAGACATAATATAGCGGATCAACTGCAATTCCATTTACCCTAACTTCATAATGTAAGTGAGGACCAGTCGAAGCACCTGTGCTTCCAATCTTAGCAATTAAAGATCCTCGTTTTATTTTTTGTCCATTTTTTACATGTATACTTTGTGAATGTGCAAAGAGTGTTTCAACTCCATAGCCATGATCTATTTGCACGAACTTTCCAAAGCCAGCTTTGACACCAGCAAAGGTGATGATTCCATCAGCGGGGGCAACGATAGTTGTTCCGTAAGGGGCTCCTACATCAATCCCCTCATGCATCTTGAGAATCCCGGAATGGGGCGAGTAACGTTGTCCAAAATAGCTTGTAATCCATCCATTTGTTGGAAGTATTGTAGGTGTAGATAAAAGAAATGAGTCTTTATCAAGTAAGAATTGATCAAGTTCATGAATATCTAATTCAATTTCTGAAAATACATTTTTAATTTTATTATATTGATAATCAAACCTTGCATAATAACCTGCAAGGGCAAAGCTTCTTTTCGAAAGCTCTGACCATTGTTTTGTTAAGCCGTAATTACTTTCCATCCCAAGATTCATCGCAATCTTTTTATCGTAAAGGTTCTTGAGGTTTATATAATCAGCAGATTCAGTCATATTTCTAAAATTAAGTTTTGAGTCAACTCTTGATTCGAAATAGTTTTTTTTCTTTGTATTATTATAGGTGCTATTTTGATCTTCAGCATCTTCACTATCATCTCCGTGCATTGGAGTAGCGCTCGACTCAATAACTGGTTTTTGTTTTGAAGTAGTATCTAGGCCTGTGATTACTCTAAGTTTTTTTTCAAAAGTATGTATTCTTTTTATATCTGACGTAAGCGTGTTAATCTTCATTTGGAAGAGTTGAATCTGTTCTCTAAGTTGTTTGTTAACTAAATTGAGATGTTTGATTTCATAAACTTGCTGTTGAATTTTATAATAATCAAAAGCAAGAATTCCGACGAGTATCGTGCTTAAGACAAAAATAAATGCGAGTGATCTAAAGAAGATACCAGGTATTCTTATCGATTTTACTTCTTTTTCTTTCTCTGGAATGAGCATTAATGTGTAGTACTTATTCATATTCTTCCAACAATCCATTGTGGTATTTATATTAATCAGTTTATACCTAATATAATAAGGATAATTGACTTAAAAGAAAAGTCTTTTCAACTGTTTAGGGCATATAATAATGAGGTAGAGTCTTAACGCGCAATGGAGATGATAACTGAAATATTATCTTGTCCACCGTTTGCATTTGCCTGATCGATGAGAACTTTTACTGTTTCTTGGATATCTTCACTTGTTGCTGTTGCAGGATCAGCGAGATACTTATTGACAATAAAAGTAATGTCACTATCGCTGACTTTTCCATGCAGGCCGTCAGAGCAGATAAGAAAAATATCATTCTTGCAGATTTTATAAGTAAAAACATCGACTTCAACATTTGGTTCAAAACCAACAGTTCTAGTAATTACATTTTTTTGTTTATCAAATCTTGCTTCAGCACGTGTATAGATAGCATGATTCAGCTTTTCTTGAACAAATGAATGATCCTTGGAAACTTGAAATAGTTTTTGATTATTAAATAAATAACATCGGGAGTCACCAACGTTGGCAACATATAAATTTGGCCCTTTAAATAGTTTGGCCACAACTGTTGTACCCATTCCTTTTAGTGACTCATCTTCTTGTGCTTTGGTATAAATAATTTTATTTGTTTCATTGACACAAAGTTTAAGAAGTTCTTTTGGTTCTTTATCTAAGTTATTTTTTAAAAGTTCAGGCATATTTTTAACAGTTAATCGAGAAGCAATATCTCCACCATTATGACCACCCATACCATCTGCAACGATAAAAAACTTATTACCATGATCGAGAGCAATTGAGTCTTGATTAGTTTTTCTCTTCATTCCGATATCTGTTTGACCTT
>JBLFXO010000278.1:0-5028 GCA_047609865.1 Arenicella sp. | reverse complement strand
GTATCCAGCTTTGCAAATAATGAGGTTTGATTCATTAATCAAGTTTTGCAATTCGGATGCTGAAGGATTAATGCAGTAGAATAATTCATTTCGCTGGTTTTGACCAACTACTTTGAAAGCCATACCCACCTTATCTAATTGCCCTATCATTAAGTTCTCAAATCTTGAACGCTCAGGTTCTGGCCCTGAAGAAATGAATAGAATCTCATTTTTTTTCTCTCTAGACTCAAATTTTAATCGGCTTAATGTTCCAATCAAAACCTTTGGAATCTTTAGTTTTGTATCATGTAATTCTTGACATAAGGGTTCTGAATCTGAGTCAGGAATCCAACAGAGGTCAAATTCATTTACCCATTTCACAATTTTATTTGATACCAATGCCTGAAATTTCGGAACAGGAGGTGATAGTTGATGCGTCAAAAAGATGTTAGCGCATTTAGCTGATTTGAAACCATAACGGTTGTCTGAAATGATAATATCAGCTTCATATTTATCACTCAATTCATTAGCTACCTCAGCCTCTCTCTTAATACTCTTAGCCATCTTTGCAGACTGAGACAACATCTGCCAATAGGTAGATTTTTTAGAGTCTAAGCTGATGTCATAACCTGCGATTAATTCAAAGATGAGCTTAGGGAAATCTTGTTTAGCAATGTCAATCTGCTCCTCAGTTCCCGCAAAGATTATTTCATTTTGGTTTACGAGCAGTTCGGAGATCAAAGCAAGTGAACGAGTGACATGTCCCATACCCCAATCCAATGGAGCAATGATGACTTTTTTATTTTTGATTTGATCGGGTCTCATCTAATTTCAAAGTACAAAAAAAGTGGCTCTCAAATTTTGGGAGCCACTTTCAAATATCAATTACAAAGCTTAATCTTTTGTGATAGAAGCTTTCAAGTATTCTCTATTCATTCGTGCAATGTTGTCTAAAGAAATTCCTTTAGGACATTCAACTTCACAAGCACCAGTATTTGTACAATTTCCGAATCCTTCCAAATCCATTTGATGCACCATATTCAATACCCTATCTTTCGCTTCTACTTTACCCTGAGGTAATAATGAGAATTGAGAAACTTTTGCTGCAACAAACAACATTGCTGATGCATTTTTACAAGAAGCAACACAGGCTCCACAACCAATACATGCGGCAGCATCAAAAGCCAAATCCGCATTGTGCTTCTCAATAGGTAAAGAATTCGCGTCTTGAGTGTTACCAGAAGTATTCACCGAAACAAATCCTCCGGCATGTTGAATTCTATCAAAAGAAGTTCTGTCAACAACTAAATCCTTAATGACAGGAAATGCGGTTGCTCTGAATGGCTCGATTGTAATAGTCTCACCATCATTGAACATTCTCATATGCAATTGACAAGTTGTAACTCCTCTATCTGGTCCGTGAGCTTCTCCGTTAATTTGAAGCGAACACATTCCACAAATACCTTCTCTACAATCGTGATCGAAGGCAACTGGCTCGTTTCCTTTATTAATTTGTTCCTCGTTGAAAACATCTAACATTTCTAAGAAAGACATATGCTCAGAGATTCCAGAAATTGGATACGATTCCATTTTCCCGGCAGATTGTGCATCCTTTTGACGCCAAATCTTTAGTGTTAAGTTCATTGTTTTATCTGACATAATATAGTCATTAGTTTGGGAGGCAATAGTCAATAGAAAAAATCTAAATTATTACTTCCAAAATTTATATTGTGGCAAGCCTATTGCCTAATTTTCTATTCCACTTATTGCCTGATCTTATTTATAAGATCTTTGTTTTAACTCAATATCTTTAAACTCTAACTCCTCTTTGTGCAAATTAGCCTCTCCTGGATCATTGTTCCATTCCCAAGCTGATACAAATTTGAAGTTAACGTCATCCCTTTTGGCTTCACCCTTTTGTTCTCCGTCTAATTCAACAGATTCTTCTCTAAAGTGACCTCCACAAGATTCGTTTCTTTCTAATGCATCTTTAGCGAATAACTCACCAAGCTCCAAGAAATCGGCAACTCTCATTGCTTTCTCTAATTCTGGGTTCAATTCATTTGCTCCACCAGGAACACGAACATCTTTCCAAAATGCTTCTCTAATTGCTCTAATTTTAGTGATTGCTTCTTTTAAGCCGGCTGCGTTTCTCGCCATACCAACATTGTCCCACATCACTTTACCTAATTCTTTATGGAAATGGTCAACTGAATGTGTTCCTTCATTATTAATCAAGTTCGCAATTCTGTCATTAACCTCTTTTTCAGCTTCATCAAATTCTGGAGTATCAGTCGCGATAGGCCCCGTTCTAATTTCATCTGCTAGATAATCTCCAATCGTATAAGGGAGAACGAAATATCCATCAGCCAAACCTTGCATCAATGCAGAAGCGCCAAGTCTGTTTGCTCCGTGATCTGAGAAGTTAGCTTCTCCAGCTGCGTAGCATCCAGGAATTGTTGTCATTAAGTTATAATCAACCCAAAGGCCACCCATTGTGTAGTGTACCGCGGGATAAATCATCATTGGAGTTTTATAAGGATCTTGATCTACAATTTTATTGTACATCTGGAACAAGTTTCCATACTTATCTTTAATTACCGCCGCTCCTAATTCAGTTAGTCTTTCAGGTGTAGCTCCTTTTTCACCAAGCACAGTAGCTTGTTCTTTACCGTAACGTTGAATTGCCGTGGCAAAGTCTAAGAATACAGCTTCTCCTGTTCCGTTAACACCAAAGCCGGCATCACATCTTTCCTTCGCTGCCCTTGAAGCAACATCTCTAGGAACTAAGTTTCCGAAGGCCGGGTATCTTCTTTCTAAGTAATAATCTCTTTGTTCTTCAGTCAAATCAACAGGCTTTTTCTTTCCTGACCTGATTGCTTCAACATCTTCCATGTTTTTAGGAACCCAAATACGTCCATCATTTCTCAATGACTCAGACATCAATGTCAATTTTGATTGGTAATCACCTGATCTTGGAATACAAGTTGGGTGAATTTGAGTGTAACAAGGGTTAGCAAAAAATGCTCCTCTTCTGTGCGCTCTCCAGGCAGCAGAAACATTTGATCCCATTGCATTAGTTGATAAGAAGAATACATTTCCGTATCCGCCTGTAGCCAAAACAACAGCATGAGCTGAATGTCTTTCAATGGCTCCAGTAATTAAGTTTCTAACGATAATTCCTCTTGCCTTTCCGTTTACTTTCACAAGATCTAACATCTCATGACGGTTATACATTTCGATTTTACCTTTTCCTATCTGACGATTCATTGCTGAATACGCACCTAACAATAATTGTTGTCCCGTTTGACCTTTGGCGTAGAAGGTTCTTGAAACCAATACTCCACCAAACGATCTATTGTCTAATAATCCACCATAATCTCTCGCAAAAGGAACTCCTTGTGCAACACACTGATCAATGATATTAGCAGAAACTTCAGCCAAACGATAAACGTTTGCTTCTCTTCCTCTATAATCACCACCTTTTACGGTATCATAGAATAATCTATAAATAGAATCACCATCATTTTGATAATTCTTAGCCGCATTGATTCCTCCTTGAGCTGCAATTGAATGCGCTCTTCTCGGTGAATCTTGAAATGCAAATGCTTTTACCTTGTATCCCATTTCAGCTAAAGAAGCTGCTGCAGAGCCACCGGCCAAACCTGTTCCAACAACAATAACATCTATGTGACGTTTGTTGGCTGGATTTACCAAGTCAATGTGATTTTTATGATTTGTCCACTTCTCTTTAATTGGACCTTCAGGTACTTTTGAATCTAATACTGACATCTAAATAAGTTTAAGTGTGTGAAATACATATGTGATGGTAAACGGCAATAATGATGAATCCCAAAGGAACCAAGATCGCATACGCCATGCCTAATTTCTTAATGATTGGAGTGTATTTATTGTGTCTGAATCCAACAGATTGAAATGCAGATTGAAAACCGTGCATCAAGTGTAATGACAAAAACATGAAGGAAACAACATAAATTGCAACTCTCCATATGTCAACAAACTTGTGCTGAACCTCAGCAAAATATCTTGTTGGATCTTCAGGTAGGCCCACAACATACTTATAGTTTATTTCAGCTATCCAAAAATCATAGAAGTGCAATCCTAAAAATAGAAGAATCGTTATTCCCGTGATCAACATGTTTCGCGACATCCAACTAGAGCTCGCTCCAGAGTTGTGCTTAGCGTACTTCTTATTTCTAGCTTTAGTATTCTGATACTCTAAATACATTCCCATAATAAGATGGAAAAGAACACCAAATATCAGAACTGGTTGAAGAATATATTGGACTATAGCATTGTATCCCATAAAGTGAGACACACTGTTGAAAGTATCTTCTGAGCAAAGGGACAATAAATTTATGGTCAAGTGCTGAAGCAGAAAAAATAAAAGGAAGAAGCCCGATAGGGCCATTAAGATTTTCCTTGCGATAGATGTTTTCATATATTGAAATTACGTCTTAAGGTTTAGATTAGAACAAAAATAACTTTGATTTTGTTTTGACCGTTCATTTTAGCTTTCGATTAGACGAACTGCACATTGTTTAGACTCATTCTAAATAATAATTTAAGCCTTACCACCTACTCATCAGCACTTTACACCACCACCCCGCCTTAGACCACTGAATAAAAAGGAAGAAATCATCATGCAATACCACAAAAGTGGTATTTTTGTAGTCCGATTCGTCTTATTTAGATGAGTTATAAATAATAGAAGATGATAAAGGTAACAGACACAGCAAAGGATACAGCGATCAAGATGATGGCTGAGGAGAATAAGGTTGATCACTTCATAAGAGTTGGAGTTGAAGGTGGCGGATGTTCTGGCTTAATGTATCAGTTAACATTTGACGATTCTTTTAACGAAGACGATAAAGAATTTGAAGATAACGGAGTGAAGGTTGTGATGAATAAGAAGAGCGTCCTTTATCTGGTTGGAACAACACTAGATTTCAGTGGAGGACTAAACGGAAAAGGTTTTGTTTTTTCTAATCCTAACGCACAAAGAACTTGTGGCTGCGGAGAATCATT
>JBLFXO010000277.1:0-5043 GCA_047609865.1 Arenicella sp. | reverse complement strand
GCTGATATAATTGTTGTTACCAAATGCCCAGAATTAGAAGATTCAAAGAAGAACGAAGTGATTTCTAAAATAGGAGCAACTGCTAAGCAGCAAGTCTTTTTTTCAAGTATTACTTATGGGCAACCGGTGAGTTTTAAAGCTGATGAGGAATTAACTTCCAAATTTATCTTAGTTACTGGAATCGCTAATGCTTCGCCTTTAATTACTCACCTTGAGACCCAAGGTGAATTAGTACATCACTTTAAGTACAACGATCATCACAAATTTAGAAGTGATGAGCTCACTGAAATTCACAATTTATTTGATAAATTTGCTAATGAAAAGCTAGTGATTATAACTACTGAAAAGGATGCAATGAGATTAATCTCAAAAGAATTCTCAGAAAGTTTAAATAAGTATCCTTGGTTTTATCAACCCATAGAGGTGGAAATAGATGATAAAATAAGGTTTAACCAAGCTGTTTTAGAATATGTTAAAGAAAATAATAGAGACCACTGAATTCATTCATAATCAAATTGGAGGACAACCTGAAATAGGTATTGTCCTTGGGACTGGTCTTGGTGGGTTAGTGGCTGAAATTGATATTACTGATGAATTGAGTTATGAGGATATTCCAAATTTCCCAGTCTCAACGGTAGAATCACATTCAGGAAAACTATTGTTTGGACATCTTGGTGGAAAAAAGGTTCTTGCTATGCAGGGTAGATTTCATTACTATGAAGGATACAGCATGCAGGAAGTGACTTTTCCGATAAGAGTAATGAAGATGCTAGGAATTCAAAAGCTTTTCGTTGCAAATGCTGCTGGAGGATTGAATCCAAAATTCAATCAAGGAGATATCATGATGATTAATGATCATATTGATTTATTTCCGGATAATCCATTGAGAGGAGCTAATATTGATCAATTAGGAGAGAGATGGGTTGATATGTATCAACAATACAACCCAGAATTAATGACTTTAGCAAAATCAATTGCTAAGGATTTAAAGATTGAATTAAAAGAAGGGGTTTACTGTGGCGTTCCTGGTCCTAACTTAGAGACTGCTGCAGAATATAAATATTTGAGAACGATTGGTGGAGATGCAGTAGGGATGTCAACAATTCCCGAAGTGATTGTTGCAAGACATATGGAGATTCCTGTTTTTGCAGTGTCAATCATTACGGATATGTGCACGCCAGATACTTTGAAGGCTGTAGATATTCCTGAAATAATAGCGACAGCAGGAAAAGCAGAGCCTCAAATGACAAGTTTAATTAAAGAAATGATAGCGAAATCTTAATGGCAATATCAGACGAAATAAGAAATAAGTACCAAGCAGTAATTGGATTAGAGGTCCATGCTCAAATGCTTACGAAAACAAAGGCATATTCAAATGACAAAAATGAATTTGGATCTCAACCTAACACAAATATTAGTGCAATTACTTTAGGTCATCCTGGTACTTTACCAAAGATGAACAAGAAGACAATTGATTTTGCCATCAAAATGGGGATTGCTTGTAATAGTGAAATAACACCTGAACAACATTTTGCCAGAAAGAATTATTTCTATCCCGATCTTCCCAAAGGATATCAAATAACACAAGACACAACTCCAATTTGTACTGGTGGTGAAGTTTTGGTGAAGGATGAAGACGGTAATGACAAGTTAGTAGGAGTTACAAGAATTCACATGGAAGAGGATGCTGGGAAAAGTATTCATGATATTGATCCTTTCAATACTTTGATTGATTTAAATAGAGCTGGCGTTCCATTAATTGAAATCGTTTCAGAGCCCGATATTAGAAGTTCTACAGAAGCTTATAACTATTTGACAGAGATTAGAAAACTAGTTCGTTACCTTGATATTTGTGATGGTAACATGGAAGAAGGTTCACTTCGTTGTGATGCCAATGTATCTGTGATGCTCAAAGGAGCTGCTGAGTATGGAATGAGAACAGAGACGAAGAATTTGAACTCAATAAGAAATGTTCAAAGAGCAATTGATTATGAGATAGAAAGACAAATTGAAGCCACTGAAAATGGAGAAACAATTCGTCAAGAAACTAGAAATTTCAATGCTGTTACAGGAACAACCACTGCAATGCGTTCAAAGGAAGCAGCGAATGATTACAGATACTTCCCTGAACCGGACCTTCAGCCAATTACTGTTGGGAAAGAACATATTGAAAGGGTGTCGGCTACTATGCCACCTTTACCGGCAGCCTTGTTCAAGAAATATACTCAAGAGCTAAGTCTATCAGATTATGATGCTGGCATCTTAACGGATCAAAAAGAAATTGCTCTTTACTTTGAAGATATTATAGCTAACACTAGTAATTATAAGAGTGCAGCAAACTGGTTGATGGGTAACGTTAAGTCTTACTTGAATGAAAAAGCTATCACAATTTCAGAGTTTCCAATTTCCGCAAAAGGCGTGGCTGAATTGGTTAATTTGATTGATTCTGGAAAGGTTTCTAACAATTTGGCGTCTCAGAAGTTGTTCCCTGCTATGTTAGAGAGTACAGATTCTCCTTTA
This sequence comes from Arenicella sp., assembly GCA_047609865.1. Classification (GTDB taxonomy): domain Bacteria; phylum Bacteroidota; class Bacteroidia; order Flavobacteriales_D; family Crocinitomicaceae; genus Paracrocinitomix. Next base: position 2,523 of record JBLFXO010000277.1, on the reverse strand, counting down.
GCGATTGCAGAAGCGAATCAATGGATATCTAGTTCTGATGATGGGGAGATTAAGGCCATGATTTTAGAAGTTTTCAAAGAGAATCCTACAGAGCATGAAAGATTTAAAGGTGGAGAGAAAAAATTAATGGGATTCTTAATGGGGCAACTCATGAAGAAGAGTCAAGGAAAAGCAGATCCAAAATCTGCAAGTAAATTGATAAACGAATTAGCACAATAAGAAATGATGAAGAAAGTAATATTTGGAATTCTCGTAGTAGGAATGTATGCCTGCGGAGGAGAAGATTCGACAGATGAAGTCACTGAAAATGACCCTAATAGCACATTGGTTACTGGCGATATAAGCGGAATGACTGATGGTGAAACCGTGACATTGTGGGTTTTTGAAGAAGGAAAAGAAAAAGCAATTGACTCCGCAGTAGTTAAAGGTGGTACTTTTCTACTTAAAACCGAAACTAAAGAATTGAGAGAGTACGTTTTAGAAATTGGTGAACGACAACAAATGATTTACTTATTTCCTGATGAGAGTTCTGAGGCAATCAAGCTTTCAGGAGATTATGCAAATATTGGTTCAAAGTATGAGATATCAGGAGATCAAAACTCAATTGATTATCATGACTACTGGGCTTTCTTACAACCTATGTTAATCGAAGAAGAAGGGATTTACAAAAGAATCAACTTAATGAATCCTACTGATCAGGCAGGGATTGAAGGCTTAAACAATACTTTGGATAGCTTGAGTAATATTCAGAAACAGTACGCAATTGATTACATCAACGAGAAGCCTGCTTCACCTGTTTCTTGGATCATGTTACAAGAATTCTATCCTCCCGCAGGTATCGCAGGATTTGATTCTACGGATTTAGATTATTTTGATAAAGTGGCAGTTGCTATGGAAGAGAAGTATCCCTATTCAGAGTATCCTGCTTACGTAAAGGAGTCTAAGGATAATACTCTTGCACAAATGTCTCAATTGAATGAGGGCGTCAATGATGCAGCTCCCGACTTGGCTTATCCAAATACGGAAGGAAAAGAAATGAGATTATCTGATTTACGTGGTAAAGTGGTATTGCTTGATTTTTGGGCTTCATGGTGCGGACCTTGTCGTAAAGAAAATCCAAACGTTGTAAGTACGTATGAAAAATATAAAGATCAGGGATTCACTGTGTTCAGTGTATCTTTAGATCAAGATGTAAATGCTTGGAAGAAAGCAATTCAAGACGACAACCTTTCTTGGCCTAATCACGTCTCTGACTTGAAAGGATGGCAATCTGAAGCGGCAGCTATTTATAAAGTCAACTCTATTCCGGCTACCTTTCTCTTGGACAGAGACGGAAACATAATCGCAAAAAACCTAAGGGGTGGATTATTGGAACAGAAATTGATTGAAGTGCTTTAAAATATTGAGATGAACAAACTTTTTACACTCTTACTTTTATGCGGTTATTTAACTGCAACTGAAGCTCAAACTTATTCAGTGACTTTCCCTGAAAAAGTAGTTAAAACAATTGGCACTGCTGTGATTAGTGGACAGTTTGTTGGAGCGGAAAGTCAAAAGATACAATTTGGAAATCAAAATATGGGAGGGATGAATAAGCCCCTCATGCTAATCCCAACAGACAAAGAGGGTAAGTTTGCTTTCAAATATGAATTGCCATTTAAAGATTACTATTTCTTAAAATTTGAGAATGGGCAAATGCTAAATGTGATTCTTCATGGAGGAGATAGCATCAAGATTTATGGAGACACTAAAAACGTTCAACAACTTTCCAATTTTATTGGATCTGAAGAATCTGAAGAGATGAATCAATTTTTGGTTCAATACGGTGGCTTAAAGAAAATTGAAGATTCATTAAGACAAGTTGCGAGATTAGATCCTTCAAAAGGAACGGCTGTGAATGCTTATTACCAACCTCTTGCCCAGGCATTCTTTCAAAAGCGTGACAAGTTTATCAGCAACTACTCCGGTTCGGCAGCCTTAATTGTCGCAGTGAATGCTATTGATCAAACGAAAGAATGGGCTAACTATGAGAAGGTAGTAACCTTGTTAGGTAGATCATTTGGTGAATCACCTACTATTAAAAATCTTCAAGCACATGTTGCAACTATCAAAAAGGAGAAGGCAGCAACTGCTTTCTTAGAGCCAGGGAATAAGGTAAAAGATATTGTAATGAATGATACTGAAGGAAAACCTCTCAAATTATCCGATCTTGAGGGAAAAGTTGTACTGATAGATTTTTGGGCATCATGGTGTAGACCTTGTAGAGCTGAAAATCCTAATGTTGTTAAATTATATAATCACTATGGTAAAGAGGGTTTTGAAGTCTTTTCTGTTTCTTTGGATGCAAATTTAGCAGCTTGGAAAAAAGCGATCGCTGATGACGGCCTCATTTGGCCGAGTCATGTTTCTGATTTGAATAAATGGAATAATGCGGCAGCTAAATCATACGGTGTCAAGAGCATTCCATATACAGTGTTGATTGATAGAGAAGGGAAAGTGATAGGTACTAATTTAAGAGGAGTG
>JBLFXO010000276.1:0-5061 GCA_047609865.1 Arenicella sp. | reverse complement strand
TTGGAAATTCAATCGGAATTATTAAATAAGGACTGATGATTCCGCTTAATAGTGCTAGGGTTGAAATGCCGGGCCCCAGCGGTAATTGCTCAATTGTCATGCCTTCGTGAATTGTGTCTGTCTTCAATAGTTCGGCTATTTGCTAATTGTGTTAGTAATAGGGTGATATAAGAAGCAATACCAAGCAAGAATTTTTGAATATTTAGTTATGAGACCTCCCCACTGCTGGCTTCTCGCTGCGCAGCACCCCTCCTAGAAGGAGGAGAGAATTGCGGTGCAATTTGTTGTGAGTTATGGGGTTTGTTCGAGTGTTGGATTGTAAATTCAAAGAGGGAAGCAAAATGAAAGCTATTAATAATGAGGAGGTTTGTTTGAGTGAATGGAAAGAGAGCTTGGTCGATTGAGATTTTAATCGAGAACATAGTGGTGTGTATCAACTACACTTCGACAAGCTCAGTGTGACATCCTTTACTAAGAAGAATGAATAGCGGGTCACGAGTCTCCGGTTTCGAGTTTCCAATCACGAAAACTATGAATGAAGCTCCATCACAGTAATCTCAGGCATGATTCCTAACCTTCCGGCATATCCTAAAAATCCAAAGCCACGATTGATATATAGATACTGACCATTTTCTTCATAAAGACCAGCCCATTTTCTGTATCGTAGTGAGATAGGACTCCATTTAAAGTTAGCTGTTTCTATTCCCATTTGAGCGCCGTGTGTGTGACCAGCGAACATAATATTGATGTCTTTAAAGTCTTTCTTAACGATTTCGTCAAAGTGAGTTGGATCATGAGATAACAGCAGTTTTACATCTGCATCTATTCCTTCATAAGCCTTTGCTAAATCACCTTCTTTATGGAATCCTGCCCCCCAATTCTCAACGCCTATCAAACCAATTTTATCGTCTCCTTTTTCAAGATATACGTGCTCATTTAGTAATAACCTCCAGCCCATTCGGCCATGAAGTTCTCTAATGTTTTTGTTGTTTTCGGCATGAGCCTCTTCAGAATCCCAGCTTACGTAATCTCCGTAATCATGATTTCCGAGAATAGAGAAAACTCCCATTGGCGCTTTAACTTCGGAGAACATCTCAATGTAAGGTTCCATTTCTGTTGCTTTGTCATTCACAATGTCGCCTGTGAAAAAGATGATATCTGCATTTTGAGCCATGATCATATCTACACCTCTTTGAACTGCTTCTTTGTCATAAAAGCTGCCTGAATGGATATCTGAAATTTGCACAATCTTTAGTCCTTCAAAAGCCTTAGGAAGCTTTGGAATCTTCACTTTTTCTGAGAATACTTTGTAGCGATAGGGGCCCGCAATCATTCCCCAACTTAAAGAAACTAATGGTATAGATGCGGCTGCTAAACCAGCCTTGATTAAGAAATCAGATCTTTTAATTCCTCCCTCAGGACTTGCAGTTCCTGTTATCTTGTTTTTTGTAAATAGGCCCAATCTTCTCAAATCATCAATGATTAAAAAGAGAGCAAATCCTGTTTTGACAATGAGGTTGAAAATTACAAATGAGAACCAAAAGTTCATCACCCATCTCGGCTGAAACTTATTGAAAAAGAACATCATCAAAATTGAAACAATCGATAATCCAAGTAATACGAAGTAGGAAATTTTTGCTGTGTTCTTAAGCCAAGTACTCCAGCCGTTCCAACGTGAACTCAGAGCTGAATAAACATACCATTCAAGTAAGCCGCCAATGACAATAAAGGTGATGAATAATAGAATGAATCTCATTTCAATTGTTCTAGTTCATTTGTGAACGTCTTTAGACGGCCTAAAGTTTAAATTATTTCAAAACTACTTTTTCTTTTGTTTTGGCATCTTCTCAAAACGCAGAGTAAGAGATAACGGTCTATCTACATCCATCAGAAAAAGATCTATTGATTCAAAGTGAAGCGCTTCTTCTTCAAAGGCAGACAGCATTTCAATGTAGAGGTAAGTTTGATCTTCCTTGTTTTCATGAACACGACTTAAATGTCGTTCAGCAAATTTGATTTTGACTTTGTCGCCACGCTTTGAAGGCAATCTTTCGAAGTCCAAAACTTTTTTACTTAGATTAGAAACCATTATTGCAAATTCAGGATTATGGACTTTTTTATGATCTTTCCATTCCTTTTTTGTTAACGGAATAGTGAGAGTGTCTTTATTTCTGTTGAAGCTTATTCTGTTGTTCCACTCCTTTTGGTATCGTGGAAAATAATTGGTGAATCTATCTAAGTTTTCATTTGCAGTATCTGCTGCTTTTGAAATATCAATTTTCTCTAACAAATTATAAGCTTGCGGAACAGGTTTGTCTAGCCCCTGGTTTCTATAACTGGTTCCTCCAAAAGGATTATCTGGTTCCCTGATGTTGGACATGTAATCCGATAAGTCATGATGTCCTAGATTCCAGGCCATGGAGATATATCTATCAGAAAAAGGAACGCCTTTACTTCTGTATTTACCAACTGTTTCTTGGTCGTTCGTAATGATTGCTTGAATCACAAAGCAGTGATAATACGGAATGGAATCTTTAAGAATATTTGAACCAAATATGGTAGTCATGTAAGCGATTTCGACTACATATGTTTCACTCATATCTCCTATCAATTGGCTGAGAAATGATGTTGGATACATTTCTACTCGGCCACTATCAATTGGGCAAAAAGTCTCTAACATTTGATTACCATCTTTAGGATTATAGTGGATAGTATTCTCTAAGTAGTATTTATCGTAAAGCGAATTGGCCAGTTGAATAGATTTGTAAGTTCGAATTTTTGTGAGCACTTTATCAAAGCCTAGATGGAGCGATTTTTGATAGATAAACAGCAAATCTTTTAGGCACATCTCTTTGTCCACATCCAAATCAATGGTGTATAGAAGAAAGTCCTCTATTTGAGATCGACTTTCAACTTGACAAAGTGTTTTTTCGGTTCCATCCAGAAAAAGGCATTTTCTCGATAAGTATCTAGCGGTGTAGCCAGCAATTGGCATTTCTCTGTAGAGTATTGAATTCCCAGTACTTTTTTTAGTTTTCGGACCATATCCGTACGTCTCTCTTTTGAAGAGTTTTAGAAAATCATCTAGACCGTTACTTTCTTTTTTGTTCAGTCTAGCTTTGCTGGGCCCGTCACCGTAATTTTTAAATTCTCTCTTTATGGTACACTGAATCACACTTCCGGTTTGATTTTTTTCAATGAAAGCCTTGGCAAATTCAAAGGACTGGGCTTTTATTGAATCAAGTAGTTCTGCTTGGTTGCTGTCAAGTAGCATGGCAACTCTGTAATTATTGTGTTGCCCAAATGAAGAGTTCATTTGAAACAGAAAGTAAATCAAGAAAGCTGAACGCCAATTCATCTTAATGGGCCGCCAACCAATTCTTAGCAAACTTGTAGTCAATGTCTAAAGGAACCGCAATTGAAACGGCGCCTTCCATTCCTTCTTTTACCAACTTTTCCATGATTTCTTTCTCGCCTTCAACAACGTCAAAGACCAATTCATCATGTACCTGAAGCAACATTTTAGATTGAAGATTCTGTTTCTTCATGTCTTCATGAATACGAATCATGGCTATTTTAATAACATCAGCTGCTGAACCTTGAATTGGAGCATTAACCGCATTTCTTTCAGCAAAACCACGAACAATTGCGTTGCCTGATTGAATGTCTTTTAGATATCTTCTACGTTTCATTATGGTCTCAACATATCCGTGTTCTCTGGCAAACTCAACACAATCTGACATGTATTTTTTGATGTCGGGATATTGTTCCCAATAACTATCAATCATTGCTTTTGCTTCTTTTCTTGATATCCCTAAATTTTGGGATAATCCGAACGCCGATTGGCCATAAATGATTCCGAAGTTTACAGCCTTAGCTGATGATCTTTGGTCTCTAGTTACGTCTTCAATATTGGCAACTCCAAATACTTTGGCAGCAGTTGCAGCATGAATATCATGTCCGTTTTTGAAGGCTTCAATCATATTGGTATCACCACTCATTGCTGCAATAATTCTCAATTCAATTTGAGAGTAATCTGCCGCTAGCAAGTCCGTTTTATCATCCGCAGAAATGAATGCTTTTCTAATCTCACGTCCTTTCTCTGTTCGGATAGGAATGTTTTGAAGATTAGGATTGTTAGATGCCAAACGACCTGTTGCGGCCACCGTTTGCATATAAGAAGTGTGTACTCTATGAGTAGATTCTTCTACCATTTCAGGCAAGGTATCTACATAAGTACTCTTCAGTTTTCTCAATGATCTGTAATTCAAAATCAAAGGAATAATCTCGTGTTTTGCCTCTAGTTTAGAAAGTACATCCTCAGAAGTTTTGTATTGACCTGTCTTTGTTTTTTTCGCCTTAGGATCGATTTCCATATGGTCAAAAAGTACCTCTCCCAGTTGCTTTGGAGAATCTAAATTGAAATCTTCAATTCCAGCCAAGGCTTTAATGTCTATTGTCAATTTAGTAATATCAATTTCTAATTCTTCAGAGAACGTTCTAAGCGCAGGAACATCTAAGTTGATGCCTTGCATCTCCATATCTTTCAATACTCTTACCAAAGGCATCTCCATGTCGTAGAACAAAGCTTTCAAATGTTCTTTTTGGATTTCTGGCTCAAACTTTTGCTTCAGCTGCCAAGTAATATCGGCATCTTCACAAGCATAGTCAACAACTTCGGCTGCTTCAATATCGCCCATATTGCCTTGATTCTTTCCTTTTTTACCAATCAAAGTTTCAATTGAAACTGGGCGGTAGTTCAAGTACAACTCAGAAAGATGATCCATTCCGTGTCTACCTTCAGGTGTGATCAAGTAGTGTGCAATCATTGTGTCAAACAAAGGTCCCTTAACAGTAACTCCGTATTTCTCAACAATCTTTAAATCGTATTTTATATTGTGGGCAATCTTCTCAATTTTATCGTTTTCAAAGAATGCTTTAAAATCTTGAACAACTTCTTCTCTATTATCGTCATTACATGATGCGTAGAAACCTGTCTCTTCTTTGAATGAAAATGCGATTCCAACCAAATCAGCCGTGATAGGATTTAATCCTGTCGTC
>JBLFXO010000275.1:0-5084 GCA_047609865.1 Arenicella sp. | reverse complement strand
AGATAGTGCTGGAAACTCAGTTACTCAAATGCAGAACGTAACTTTAACTGACATTACTGATCCAGTTCCGGATTCAACTTCTTTACTTGATTTTACTTCTTGTCTTGAAGCAACTCCAATAGCGCCTACTGCTACGGATGATTGTTTAGGAACATTGACAGGTGTAGCTGATGTTACTTTCCCTATTACTGCTGGAGGAACTACAGTTGTTACTTGGACATTTACTGATAGTGCTGGAAACTCTGCTCAACAAATGCAAAACGTAATTGTTAATACAGTTGATGTTACTGTTACACAGACTGGGGCAACTCTTTCTGCTGATAACACTACAGCTACCTCATACCAATGGGTTGATTGCTCAACAGGGTATTCGTTCATTGCTGGTGAGACAACCGATTCGTATACTTCCCCTGTGTCAGGAAGTTTTGCAGTAATTATCACTGAAAATGGATGTACTGATACTTCAGATTGTAGGCTAGTAGATTATACAAGTCTTGCTGAATACTCTCATGTAAGTATCACGCTTTATCCGAATCCATCTGATGGGATCTTCAACGTGAAAATTGGAAACCTTAACGGTGAAGGATTTGAACTAAGAATTATTGATCTTCAAGGAAGAATATTGGTGAGCGAAAGAATCGAAGGGATATCAGGTAACCATGTTGAGAAGATTGATATTTCTGAAAGCGAAAGTGGAATTTATATTGTCAATGTTATCGGTGAGAAAGGAATCCTTGTTTCGAAAAGAATAGTGAAAGAATAGTGATTCTCAATAATCATTTGAAAAGGCCTTCCGTTTCGGGAGGCCTTTTTTATTTATTACACCTTTTAGGTGCTCTCTCCATGGCGGCCATTTTTAAGCTTAGGTAAAAGTTAAGCTCTGAATAGATATTCAATATGATGAATTGCATCATTTACGGATCACGGAGTACCTCTCCTTAATGCTAGATTTAATCGTAAGTCTTAAGTTTCTATAGAACAAACTATCCCGTGTTATTCAAAAGCCTTAAATGGACAAAATGAAGTGAGAGAAAGATATCATCAAATAATCATTGAGACTGCATTATTCCCAATGATATTGCTCTCTGGTAATAGAAAGCAGCACTTTCATCATCCCCTATGGTCTGATATCTGCCTATAACGGTTGCATAAACTGTATAAGGGTCTCCTCCGTGATCAATCATTTCAAAAGTATTGTCAGTGGATTGATTTATGTCTCCCTTATCAAAATAGATGTTACCAAGTTCTTCGAAATATGTCAATTCATTTCCAGGAAACTTTTCTAATCGATCTTTTGAGGTGAACAAGGCTTCTTCAAATTTCCCTATTTTGGCATAAGAGAGTGCTAGTAAGTGATAAGTGTCCATATAGCCGGGTGCAATGCTTAATGCTGATTCAAGTTCCTCTACGGCATCTTGAAAGCGTCCTTCAATAAAGTATGCTTGACCCAGATAGAAATGAGGATCCGAGTTTTTAGAAAATTTAAGAGTGGCATCTTCAAATACAGAAATTCCTTCTTCGAATTGACCTTTGTTGCACAAATAAGAACCTAGTTCTAGTCTGCCATAATAAATCTCATCAGAAATCTCAATACTGCGTTCATAGTGCAGGATCATTTCTTGTTCAATTCCAAGCTCCCAACCTTCAGTTAAAATCTTCTCATTGAGTAAAGAAGCGAAAAAGTAGTGGGCACGAGAACAGTTTTCTAGATTAGGCATGTCCGTTGAAACCAAAGTAAAATCATCTTGCCAGACTTTATTTCTTTTCGTTGTGAGAACACAGAGAGCCAAAAGAATCACAACGCCTGAAACCTTAACTCTAACATTTAGTTGTTTTGTAATAGAAACTTTAACTTTTTTAGCATCCCCTTTCTCATCTTTTAAGAGAGGTATCTTTAGTAAGGTGGCCAACAATCCAACGAGTGCTATACATAGGCCTAAAGATGGGATAAAAGCGAAGCGGTCAGCCATGGTATCAGCCAAGTTTCTGTAAAAATGGAGGTAGACTGATAGTGTGATGAAGAAGAATAAAATTCCAAATGAGATCACCGGATACTTTTTCATTCTAAAAACAGAAAAGAAGAGGGCTCCTAGTGAAATTAGAGCACCTGCGATTGGTTTCCAATGAAATTCAAGGACTTCAATATGACTAAACCCACTGTAATAAGTTAGAGGATGAGGAACAAAAAAGTTCTTTAGGTAAAGAAAGATAAGATGAAATGCGTTTGCAAATTTAATTCCGACCCTGTTTACCTCAAAAAAGCTGTTGCCAAGTAAGTGACTTTCTTCATAGAGAGAGAGATTTAAAGTTTCTTCAACGCCCAAATTACTATTGATAGCTCTATTCAAAATGAATACTGCTAAAGCCCCTAAAAATGGTAAAATGAAACTGGCTTTCAATAAGTTTTTCCAATTCCAATCTTTTTGGACGACTACAGCGAGCGGGAGAATTGCTAAAAAAGTAAAGGCATTTTCTTTTGACAAGAATGCGATAAAGAATAGTGCAGCTGAAGAAATCAAATACAACCATTTCTTTTTGAAATAAAACTCAAGGAAGAAATATAGAGATAACAAAGCAAACATCAAGGCCAATATTTCATCTCTACTTTTAATATTAGCTACAACCTCTACATGAAGCGGATGGGCCGCAAATAAGATTGTTATGACGAAAGCGAGCAAATGATTGTATTCATTGAAAACCCTCCTAAGTAACATGTAAAGAATCAAACACAATAAAGAGAAGTACAGGACACTCATGAAATGAAAACCTCTTGGGTTGTCACCAAATAAAGTGTAATCAAGTGCGAAAGTAGAAAGGGTTATTGGTCGATAACCGTATTTGTCTTGCCTGAGGCCCGTATTATATTTCAAAAAAAGATTTGGAATATTTGAAACACCTTGCTGCACGCGGTTATTCTCTGTAATCACAATTTTATCGTCCCAAGCAAAATCATTACTGATTGTATTGGAATACAAAAAAAAAGAGAAAACAAAAATGATGATTTGGAATTGGTATTTGCGCAATTTCTCTTTCATTATAATTGAACTCAAGTCTTTATTCTTTCAAATATAATCTATCCTAAAACATTATTTTGCATTATCTATAGATAAACTAATGTTTGAGCACTTCCAAGTCTTTGATATTGATTAGTTTTATTCTGATTAAAGAGAGAAATGAATTATAAGATCCCTTTTAATAAACCATTTATTACCGGTAACGAGATTAAATATATCGAGGATGCTGTGGCTTTAGGTCAAATTTCAGGGAACGGCCAATACACCCATAGATGCCAATCTTTTTTTGAAAGTAAATTTGGCTTTAAAAAGTGCTTACTTACTACGTCTTGCACTGATGCACTAGAAATGTCTGCGATTTTGCTTGGAATTGAAGATGGGGATGAAGTTATTATCCCATCTTTCGCTTACGTTTCAGTGGCAAATGCATTTGTTTTGAGAGGAGCAAAACCAATTTTTTGTGACAGCACAAAAAGTTCACCTAATATAGATCACGAGAAGATAGCTGAACTAATTACAGAAAAGACCAAGGCAATAGTCGTTATTCATTATGCTGGCATTTCATGTGACATGGATGCGGTAATGAGAATTGCCGACCAACATGGACTGTTTGTTATTGAAGATGCAGCCCATTCGATAGATTCATACTACAAAGGGAAACCATTGGGTTCAATAGGTCACTTAGCAACATTTTCATTTCATGAAACAAAGAACATAATAGCTGGTGAAGGTGGGATGCTAGTTGTTAATGACGATCGCTTTTTAGAAAGAGCTGAAATAATATGGGAAAAAGGAACGAATAGATCTGCCTTCAACAAGGGTGAGGTTGAAAGTTATAGTTGGGTCGATATTGGTTCTTCTTATACACCAAGTGAGCTTGTTTCTGCCTTTTTATACGCTCAGCTCGAAAATATTGAAAGAATCCAAGATAAAAGAATTACGCTTTGGAATTCATATAGTTTTGGTCTACAACAATTAGAAAAAGAAAGTAAAATCCAACTCCCTAAGTTGGCAGATTATTCTTCTAATAATGGACATATTTTTTACATTATTTGCTCATCAAAACTTGAACGTTCGGAACTAATCCAGCATTTGGCTGAAGATGGTGTTTTAGCTGTCTTTCACTACCTCCCTCTTCATCAGAGTGAATTTTATAAAACTCATCATTCCAGCAAAAGTGATTCCAGTTTAGAATTCAGTTGTTTCTTTTCTGATCACCTTTTGCGATTACCCTTATATTTTGAAATGAGCCAGCATGAGGTTTCGTTGGTTGTCAAGTCAATTGTCAGGTATTATTCAGAATGAGCACATTTATATTGAACACAAATAATTTAAAATTGATCCCTTTAGAAGCGTTCAAAAAACATTAAATTTTTGTTTATCGAGAACGACTTTTGAAACTATTGAGCTACCGAGTAGCTTTGAAATCAACAGAAAAAAATAATTCAGTAACCTAGCGGAACTTTATACTTTTCGAGATAGTTGTATTCCATTTAATGCGTATCGGGGTCTTTACTAATAAACTTAGGTCCGTAACGGAGTCTTTACCAGAAAATTAATACCAAGTGAACGAAACAGCCGCATTTAAAGCCCTTTCAAACACCTTTTCTCCAAAATGTCTTCGGTTATGTTTATAGCAAAACTCATCTAAATAGTTTTGTAGATAATCTGGCCAAATGCAATAATGAATTGCTTTGAGTAGGTTCTTAGAATTTGTGATAGCCTTGCGAACCCAAGGTAACACCTTGTCCGATTGGTCATGTTTTAAGTTGAGCTTATTGTATTATCTCAGGAAGATTATTGTACCCTTTGTAAGGGTCAGTATTCACCCATGAACAAGAGTCAATATTTTTTTCTACTTCCGAATTTATCGTTGATGCTTGGAGATCTTCTATAACTTTCATTTTAAGATACTTTATCTTTCTGTTTGTCTTGTGTTTTTTATCATTGAAATCTTTAAGATGAACCTTGTCAAAAGAAGCCATTACTGAGACTTTCGCTTTCTTTTGACTCCCTTTACCTCTTTTGAGTTCTTCTTGTTTCCCTGTAAATTCATTGATTCCCAAAGTA
>JBLFXO010000274.1:0-5116 GCA_047609865.1 Arenicella sp. | reverse complement strand
AAAAGCATATTGTTGAGACCGAAATTGATATCAAGCCACAGAGATTGGTGATTAAAGAATTAAGAAATCTCAAAAAAGAATACAAGCGAAAGAATTCTAAAATTCAAAAGAAGAATCCGAGAGCAAAAGAACTTTCGATATTGATATTGAAATGCATTTTGGCGGTGATCGCCTACTTCGTCTTGTTGGCTTTGGGTTTACTAATACTCGGCGCTTTTGTAGTTGGTGTTATTACTTTAATATTGATACTGCGCTAAAAGGATTAAAATGATGCTTATTAGATTAATTCAACTAATTTTTAAAGTCTGGCATCAAATATGAATAGAGAGCTTCAAAAGATTATCTATATTTGAAGCGTAATGAATAATCGTCAAAATACATTAGTACGAAAAGTAAAGTCTAACGATTTGTTAGAAAAGCTGAGTCATATCACAAATAGACTCACTAAAACAGCAACTGACGAGTTCTCCGATTTATCTGAAGCCCAAATGTATTGGAATCCTGATAAAAGTTCTTGGAGCATTGCGCAATGTATGGCTCACCTCAACGCTTTTCACCGTTTTTACGTTCCAGTTTTTGTTGAAAGAATACAAAACTCTAGATTTCAAGAGCCTGATGAATTTTTTCAAAGTTCTCCACTTGGAAACGCTACATATGTTAAGGTTAAACTTGGGAAATTGAAAAATGTGAAGCGCAAGCTTAAATCACAGAAAGATTATAACCCTCTTGTTAATACTAATCTAGATACAGCTGACGTGATTAAGAACTTCATTGAGTATCAAAGCCAATTGATTGTAACGCTTGAAGGAGCTAGAAAGATAAACATTCGTAAAACGAAAATGTCTTTCTCTAAAAGACCTATTGTACGTTTAAGAGTTGGTGATGCTTTTCAATATATAGTTTATCATTGCGAAAGACACATTGAGCAAGCTAGAAAGGTGAAAGCAAACAAGCGTTTCCCTGCTACTTAAGATCTAAATTTTTCTATGAATCTTTTTTTGTGATTGTCCTTCAATTCTTGAAGGTTTTCAGGCACACCCTTTTTCCAACGCTTATGAGACCATAACCAGAACTCAGGACGAAATCTGATAGCCTGTTCTAAGGTCTGAACATATTGATCAGTTATCATTCCGTAAGGTTCGCTTTTAGGATCTTTGGTAACCAGCTCTAATTCTAGTTCATACTTACCACGTTTAACTTTATGGATGATTGCATTAACTACAGCAGCGTCCATTTGATTGGCCATAATTTCAACACCAAAGTAGAAAGCAGTTTCTTGTCCTAAGAAAGTTGTCCAATATGAATTCTCGACATTACTAGGTGATTGATCATTTAATATTAAAGTAGCCGTTGGTTTACCTTTCAAGCTTCTTAAAACATCTCTATAATTTTCAGCACTCACTACTTTCATACCAAACCTCTCCCTACGAGCATTTAATTTTTCATCCCAAAACTTATTAGATAATGGCATTCCAATTCCTACTGCTTGAAAATCAAAAAGCAAACTTTGTGAAGTAATAAGGAATTCCCAGTTATTGAAATGAGAAGACAAAAACAGAACGTCTCTCCCTTCTTTCCTCAACTCTTCCATTATTTCGGGATTCTTAACGGTAATCCTTTTTCTTAGTCCTTTTTCTGAAATAGTGAGATTCTTAATGGACTCAGCAAATAAGTAAGCGAAAAACCGATAGAACTTTTTAACTATACGTTTTTGCTCCTTCTCTGAAACTTCTGGAAAAGAATTTTGAACATTCTCAATGACCACCTTCTTTCGGTAAGGAATCACAAACCTTATGACAAAGTAAAACACATCTGACAACAAGTAAATGAGCCAGAGCGGCATTACAGACCAAGGAAGTGCCACACAGTAATATAGAAAGCGATCAAGCACAAGAGGGTTTTAAAGACTAATCTACGATTAATTCCTTACCAATCGGTTGTTAAAATCAGAAGGAATGTTAATTATTAGCGAAATCTAATTCGCCATTTTTCATTTTCTTATAGTAAACGGCAAGATACCCAAGTAATTGTGACATGGTTCCAAAAGCTTCTTCGGTTGCTTCAGTAAACTTTTGACCTTTTAGCTTCAAAATCATCTTACTGTATAAGGCATTAAGGCCTACTTCAACCATGTTTACTTCAGTCGTTTTACTCTTAGCTTGAAAATCTTTTAAAGAAGGTAAAGCATTTTCAAATTTCGCCATATAAGCTTTGTTGTTCAATACGTTGAGCAAAGTATTATGAAGCATCAACAACTCCATAATAATCTCATTGAGATCAGAAAGGTGACCTTTTTTCTCGATACCTTCTCTCTTCATTTGTTTGATGAGTTCTTTGTACCAATTAGTATAATCAGTCAGTAATTTTTCATCTTGAATTTGGGGACCAATAATAGTGTTCACTATACTATCTAAGTCAAGCTTGTTTGCTCGGACTAAGTCCTCAATCTGAAACATGTAAATCACATGTTCAGCGATATTATTTTCTTTGGTTCTTTGGGATATTAACATTACTCAGAAGGAATAACATCACTGCCTTCAAGTGAAACACCAGAATCATTAAACTGAGCATTTGTGTGCCCAATAAAAGCTGCTGTGACATCTAAGTTAGGACTGCAATAAGATAAGTTACCTCCAATTTGATAAGAGAATAACAAGTCCAATCCATTATTTTCAGCAAATGATTTACTGTAAGACTCAAGACGACTATATAATGTGATCATTAATTTCTCTTGTGACATTTGAAGATCCATTTGCAATTTTTGTTCGAACATAGCTGCATCTTGTTGCATCTTAGCAGCTTCTTGTTGATACTGTTGAATTTCTCTATCTAGTAGATTTGGACCCTTTGCTTCCCATCCCGCCTGCCAGCTCTCAATTCTTCTCTGCTCACCTAACATTTTGTTTTCTGCTTCTTTTGAAGCTTCAGCGATATCATTTTGAACAGCAATAACAAAATCAGATCGCGTATTTAATGAATCACTGTTATAGTATCCAATCACTAATTGTCCGTCATCAGGAATAGTAACAGTTCTTAAGGAATCAACTCCGTCAGAATCTGCCGTTTCAGCCGCTGAAGGCATTTTTACAAATAACGCAATTACTGCGATAATTAGAATGACATTAATTCCTAGTGAAATTTTAGCCAGCATGTTATTATTTTCCATTTTGATTTGTTTTAAAATCGGAGCAAAAGTAAAAACAATATCGTTAATACGAAGGGAATATTCAGTTTAGTTAAAGAAGATGGCGGAAATGTTAACCTTTATTAACAAAAAACCTCCCGACTGTCAAGCAGTCGGGAGGAAAAAAAACCAATTGTATTAATATTTAAGAAGCTTCTACTAAGCCACTATTGGTCAATGAATAACTTATAAAATCGAATGGTACTTTCACCATGAATGCATAATCTTGTCCAACCTCAAACATATCTTCGTCAGCTTCATTATGAAACCACTGAACTTTCACTTGTTTTTCTCTATCAGCTAATTCATTCAGCTTGTAGAATAAGAATAGAAGTCTCTTAGAAGATGAGATATTGAAGTACTCTAAATCAATTTTGACGACCGTCTCTTCTGATGGATTGGCAACATAGTCATCAAACCAGTTCAACACATCTTCGTAAAATTCTTCGGCGTTGTCAGGAATTGACTTCCCTTTAATCTCGAACACATTATTTGCCGGATCAAATAAAACCTCTGGTGTTTTGACTGTTGCTGGAATGCGTAATGCTTGCATAAATCTAGTTCAAATTTAGGTATGACTAAATATCCGAATTTATATTCAATAGATTGACGACTTTTCTACTAAACTACTTATTTACTAGACTAAAATTGATATTGTTTAGATGGGGATATTTTGAAATTCAATTCTGGCTGATATTAAGCCAATAAAAAGCAAAAACTTACAAATTATGGAAGGCTAAAAGACCCTTGATTGGATCTTGTGTACTTTCTGTCAATTCAAGTCCAAAACTCTTAGCTGCCTTTTCAAGATGATGTTTGAAATAATATGCAATGGATCCAACAGCAGAAAATGATGATACTCCCTCTACTTTGCAAAGCGGCAGGACATTGAATTCTACAAATTCATTGAAGTAATGTTCAAGCATTCGTTCTACGGAATCTTCATATTCAAACTGTAGCACGAATGGTGTTAAATTCGAGGGCAATGAAATGTCCTTATCTAAGTAGTATTGCTGTACAAATGTTTTTTTGTCCAAACCAAGCTTGTCCTTCAGGATTCCTTCAGCCTTTTGAGATAAGTCTCCATTCAACCATAAGTTGATGAACTTTTTCCCAAGCTCTAATCCGCCACCGAGATCTCCCAAGAGATACCCATAACCTCCTCTTCTCTGTTTTATGATTTCGCCATCAAAGAAGGCTGCGACTCCTCCTGTTCCTAAAATTGTAATGACTCCTGGTTCATTTCTGAAAGATGAATGAGCTGCTGCAATAATGTCGTCATGAACTTCTAATTTACTAGGTTCACGGATTGCAAATAACTCTCTAACCTTCATCTTATTTTCATCATTACCACATCCGCTTCCATAAAAGTAAATGATAGCTCCTTTTTCAATTTCAATTTGATTTTGAACCGCATCTGCGAATTCAGTAAAATCACGGTTAGCATTAAAAGGAGGCAAAATCATCTCTTCAGTTCCTTGATCTAGGACTTTAACAAAAGTTGTTTTAGAAGCTCCGGCTTCAAAGAGGTAAAATTTAAGCATTGCTCTAAAGTAGTTCTTTCATTGAAATGTTCAAGACAAAAAAAATCCTGACCTCTTTACGAAATCAGGATTTTTAAATAACTATTAATTAAGCATTTTGCGTTTTAATTAAGTTCAATGCTGACCCAGCTTTAAACCAATCAATTTGAGCTTCATTATAAGTATGATCTAACATAATGTTTTCCAAAGCCCCATCAGCATGAGTCACAGCCAACGTTAACTGTTTCCCTTCAGTGAAATCAACTAAATCACTAAAATCAAATGTATCATCTTCTTGAATTTTGTCATAATCAGATTCAGTTGCGAAAGTCAATCCTAACATTCCTTGTTTCTTAAGGTTTGTTTCGTGGATTCTAGCAAATGATTTAACGATTACAGCCATAACACC
>JBLFXO010000273.1:0-5168 GCA_047609865.1 Arenicella sp. | reverse complement strand
GAAGTTCCATGTTCCTATGATTATCTATTCTCCATTGTTGGCCAAAACTGCACATTTAGACCAAGTGATTAATCAAAAAGATTTGCCTTCAGCATTGCAATCTTTGCTGAGAGAAAATTTTGAATTGAAGCTCCCAGAATTTTCAATTTCTCAGACAAATGATATTATCAATGAGGGAGAAGGGAGTTTTCCTTTGATGTATGCCGATAAACGCTTAGAAAATTATTACCTGAATGGAAACTTAATCATAGGGGAACAAGTTTATCAATTAACAAAGAAAATGGGCTTAAGTCAAAATGAGGCGAGTGAGCAGACTAAGAAAGAAATGGAAGAGATCCTAGCAGCTTATAGGACTTTAAATGTCTACAGCTGCTACGAAAACATGTATTTACCTTATGAAGAATTCCGGGATTGGACAGACATCAAAGTTCATTTTCAAATCAATGATAATTTAGATGAACCTTACGCTGGGAAACATACTTCAGCTGCCTATCAGAACGCATCAACACGAGAAGATTTTTACTCTGATTCCAATTCAGTCTCTAACTCTGGAGCCGATTATTTGAAGTTTATTGACAATGAGTTAATCAGTTCAAAGAAAAGAATCAGGTTAAAGATGTCATTCAAAATAAAAAGTGAGGATGATACTTATCCAGTCTTTTATATCAGTCAAACTAAAGAAGGTGAGGGAGAAATTCTAAACCCAATTCACGTTTCTAATGATTTTGGGATTGTGCAAGAATCTGATAAAGAAGGTTGGCAAGACTTTCAGTTTTCACTTTGGTTTGATAAGGGTGGGAAGAACAATGTTGGCAGAGCATTAAGTATCTATCTACATAAACCAAATAGAGTCAATTATTTCATTGACGATATATTTATTGAGCTCCGAGAGTTTTAAAATCTTATCTCTTTGGCTTCAGCTTCAATAATGGCTTCTCTATCAAGTAGTAACTTAGAGAAGCGACAGAGATTGTCAATACTAGACAAAGTGCGAAATAGATTGGCATCAACCAATATGACTCCACTCCCCAAGAATTCATCCATGCAAACACACAGAATAATATGACCATATGGTACATATAAAGTCCATAAGAGATTTTCCCTAGATAATTGAAGACTTTCACCTTACCTAATTTATAGATTGAGTTGGCGCCTCTAATCTGGTCTAAGATGATGAATCCAAAAAACAGAGAGAGAACAAATCGTTCTATGATAATGAGTTCATCTGCAAAGATCTTATTCTTTGCAATGCAGATCGCGAAGCCGGCAATGTAAATTAATAAGACCCAAATCTTTTTCAGGTCTTTAATCTTATCCAACCATCTTTTGCCTTCAAAAAGGCTCCATGCAATAAAGGCACCTGTCAAAATATCCTGGCAAACTGAAAAAGTATGGTAGTAAATGGTTCTTTCCTCATCCCAGTGATACCATCTGAAAATGAATGACAAGATGAAAATAATGCCAATCAATAGCGGGAAGTTTATTTTCTTAATACGGTATAAAACAAAGAGAGCTAATCCCCAGAAAAGATAAAACTGTTCTTCAACGGCGACTGACCAAAGAGTGGTTAAAAAGTTGAGCGAATCATTTAAGCCATTATTAATTTCATCAAAATTGGCAAGGAAAGCCATGTACATCCAAGGATTGTGAGCTGTATGATATCCATCTAAAATTACTGGAAACAGAACGAAACTAATCAGAATAATGATAAAATAGAGTGGCCAGATTCGAAGAGTCCGCCTGATTAAAAACTTTCCTAAAGAAAACTTTCCAGTATGTTTTACCTCATACATGATGAGGTAGGTAATTAAAAATCCAGATAGAACAAAGAAAAAATTAACACCAAGTGACCCCTTTTCGGCAATTGAAAGCAAAGCTTTAGTCACGGAATGCTCTCCTAGATTAGAAAATACAGCCCTCATATCTGACGAATAGTGAAAGAAGAAAACAGAAAATGCTGCTAAAAATCTGAGCGCATCTAAGTTTTCAAAATAAAGGTGAGGTATTTTTTTCTCTGTTTGATTTGCCAATGTGCAGCTTTGATTAATTTTGTACACAAATGTAAGCAAATTGGAAAATTCAGAAGTTTTTGACATAGCAATTATTGGAGGAGGTATCATTGGTGCCGCTACACTGTACAAATTGCAGAAAAGAAATCCGAATCTTAAAATCGTAATGATTGAAAAAGAAAAGGAACTAGCAGCTCATCAAACGGGGCATAATTCTGGCGTAATCCATTCAGGGTTATACTATAAGCCTGGGTCGTTGAAAGCGCAAAACTGCGTTAAAGGGCGTCACGAAATTGTTGCTTTTGCAAAAGAATATGGAGTAGATCATGATGTATGCGGAAAAGTTGTGGTGGCTACAAAAGAAGAACAACTTCCTTTTATGGATAAGATTTTTCAAAATGGCTTAGCAAACAATACAGAAGGAATTGAGATTATTAATGCAGATCAAGTCAAAGAACACGAACCTTTCGTTGAAAGTATTGGTGGGATTTGGGTTCCATGCACTGGTATAATTGATTTTGTAGGTGCGACAAAGAAAATGGCAGAGGTTGCGATTGGTAGCAACCCTAATTCAAAAACTATATTAGGCGAAGCTGTTATAGGTATTGAAAATGGAGATGATTGCCATCATGTTGTGACGGACAAGCAGATTATCAAAACAAAGAAAATGATTTTTTGTGCTGGACTACAGGCAGATAGAATGGCCAAAAAGGATGGTGTGAAACTCAAAGAGAAGGTGGTTGGATTCAGAGGTGATTACTATGAATTAACTGATCAGGCTATGCATAAAGTAAAGAATTTGATCTATCCAGTACCTAATCCTGATTTCCCATTTTTGGGTGTTCACTTTACACGAATGACGAATGGAGAAACTGAATGTGGCCCCAATGCTGTATTCACATTTAAAAGAGAGGGATATAATAAAACATCCTTCAGCATGAAGGATACTGCAAACGCACTTTCATATGCAGGAACCTGGAAGTTCTTCTTTGGGAATATGAAGTTCGGAATCAATGAATATAGAAGGGCTTTCTCTAAAAAGTTGTTTTTGAAAACGCTTCAAACTATGATTCCATCTTTAACAATGGATGATATTAAGCCTGGTAGAGCAGGGGTAAGAGCACTTTTACTTGGTGCAGATGGAGATACGAGAGATGATTTTAGAATTGAGCATACGGCAGATTCTATTCACGTATTGAACGCGCCTTCACCTGCTGCAACAGCATCTTTAGCAATTGGTGAATACATAGCTGAAATGGCTGAGGAGAAATTCAATCTGAAAACAACTTCAGTTTAAATTTTCGTCCCCTCAAATTTTATTGACCAAGTTACATTTGCATCAGATTCATGATGCAGGTAGGTTAAACTGTCTCCTTTCAAAGTTATTTGTCTTCCCCAAATTGTGCCTGTGATAAAGTTGTCGTCAGCAAAGTAGCGATCATTATTTATGTATTTATAAGTAATTGGCAAATCTCTAAATTGCATATGCTTTTCATCCAGCTCATTGAGAGGGACGACCTCATTATATGTTGTGTCAATGAAGGCTCCAGTGCTATCTAAATGATATGTCACTTTGCAAGCATAGTCTCCAATGAATCTTATGTAATCTTTTTTTCTTCATGAAATTATTAGTAATGAGCAGCTTATGAAAGTGAGTAAAAGAAGTTTTTTCATAGTACTCGATAGACGGATTTAGATGCAGAAAAGATGTTTAAAATTTCAATCTCGCATTTGGAACAACATCTTGAGTTGTAAAATCTGATTTGAGAAATTTATAGTGACCTGCAATAGCAATCATGGCAGCATTGTCTGTACAATACTCAAATTTCGGAATGTAAGTTTTCCATTTTTCTTGTTGCCCTATTCTCTTTAATTCAGATCGTAATAGGGAATTAGCAGAAACTCCACCGGCAATTGCTACTTCATTCACATTGTACTGTGCGCAAGCTCTAATGAGCTTTTTAAACAGCGATTTAATGATGGTATGCTGATAGGAGGCACAGATATCTGCTAAATTATTTTCTATAAATTTTTCGTCTTTTGCTAATTCCCTTTTTAAGAAATATAGAAGAGAGGTTTTCAAACCGCTAAAACTAAAGTCAAATTCACCAACGTTAGATATTGGGAATGGAAACTTTTTTGGGTCACCATCTTTCGCATGTTTATCTATTAAAGGCCCGCCAGGATATGGCAGACTCATCAGCTTAGCAGCTTTGTCAAATGCTTCACCTGCTGCGTCATCAATTGTCTGTCCAACAATCACCATTTCAAAATGATCTTTGACAAGAACAATTTGGGTATGACCTCCAGAAACGGTTAGGCAAATGAATGGAAATGATGGCTTCTCAGATTCTTCTTCATCAATGAAATGAGCTAGCACATGGCCTTGCATGTGATTAACCTCTATAATTGGTTTTCCTAAAGCCATCCCAAAACTCTTGGCAAAGCTCACTCCAACCAATAGAGACCCGAGTAATCCTGGTCCTCTTGTAAAAGCAATTCCGTCTAGCTCTTCTTTCGATATTCCGGCCGCTTTTATCGCCTCATGAACTACGGGTATAATATTTTGTTGATGAGCCCTTGAAGCAAGCTCTGGCACTACACCTCCGAATTGTTCATGAACTTTCTGTCCAGCCACAATGTTAGATAGTATCCTCCCGTTCTTTATTACAGCAGCTGAGGTATCGTCACATGACGATTCTATTCCCAAAATTATTATGTCTTTAGCAGTCAATTTTATTACTTTTATGCAAAAATAAGAGCAATCGCGAAATTAGGAAAAATACTTAGAGGATTTGGTAGAGGAGCACATCTCTTAATCGAACTCGTCTTTGTTTTACTGATATTCACCTCATTTGCGATTAGAACTTCTTGGTTTCAAACTTATTTAGCCCAACAAGCTTCATCTTACTTATCAAGTAAATGGGGCACTGAGGTGTCGATTGATAAAGTAGATATTCGATTTTTTGACAAAGTTGAATTAGAAGGAATTTATCTTCAAGACATCCAAAAAGATACTTTTTTATACGCCAAATCAATCAACGCAAACATCTCTGATTGGAGTATCTCTGAAGGTTTCGTAGAAGTTTCTAATCTAAGCCTGAATGAGGGCCACGTGCATATCAAAAAGTATGAAGGCGATTCTACACTCAATTTTCA
>JBLFXO010000272.1:0-5186 GCA_047609865.1 Arenicella sp. | reverse complement strand
ATTAAATCCGATAATTGTTTGGTAATACGAATTATTTCTTAATGATTTGATTGAACTGTATCTCTGATGTAGTTAAATGTCAAGGGTTTCAATCTATGGATTTGATAGACTTTTAAATCAGAACAATAAAGTACTATGCACACATAGTTATTGAATTCTATTTCAGAATAAATCGCGCTAACTTTACAATAATGGATTGATATAAAACAGAAAGGGCTTGCCTAAGCAAACCCTTTCCCAACAACAAACCAAAAACCCTTCTCTATCGATTCACGATTATCGAAGGATAACCTTTGTACCTTTTGGTAATGTCTGGTCGGCGGTATCGCCGAAGTTATATTTTAAAAGCTTCTTTAATTTGAGGCCCTCTTCTTGTGAGATATCTCTTAAAGTAGTTTCTCTTGTGCAAACGAATACATTGTATCCTCTGCTTGATCTATTTCTTTTAGGATCTAGATAAATGATTTCATTTTCTTGAAGTACATCTCTTCTTCCGAGGTCATTGTACTTATACAATTGCCATATTCCTAAATCAAATTCTTTAGCAATTTGATAGTAAGTATCGCCCTTTTTAACTCTTACGTACTTACGATCATATTTGTTCAGTTTTAAGTCATGTTTTCTTTCAGCAATCTCTAGTAAGTGAAGTTCTTCTTCTTCAATATCTTTTGGTGACTCAATTTTTGTTATTGGTTCATCTACGCTAATTTGATGCTCCTCTTGCTGATTTGGCAAATAAGGCATTTTGTCAAATTTTGCTAAGTCAAACTTCTCAATGATATCAATCAAAAGATTAGCGTATTTAGGATTTGTTGCATAACCTGCAGACTTTAATCCTTTAGCCCATCCTTTATAATCTGTTAAGTTTAAAGTGAATAGTTTCGAATACCTATCTCTACCAGTTAAGAATTGAGAATGATCGTCATAAGATTGAGCAGCCGAAACATAAGATCTAAAACACTCATTTCTTAAGTCGTCATCTTCATAGATACGTTCTCCATCCCAACTTTTGTGGCATTTGATTCCGAAATGATTATTTGCTACAGTAGCTAACCTACTATTCCCATTGGCACTTTCTAAAATCCCTTGAGCTAAAGTGATACTAGCTGGAATCTGGTGAGAGTTCATTTGTTCAATAGCTGTAATCTTCCAAGTATCAATATAACCTTGTGTAGATTGCTTTTCTGCTATGGCACTGTGCCCTATGAAGAATATACCCGATATTAAGAGTAATTTTTTCATTGTAATTGTTTTTGGTTGTTGTTGTTTGTTGTGTCTAATATTACGGGCACTTTTCTTTTGGGTTACAATTAAATCTTTGATTACGCTAAGGACTGTCAGCATGCTATATGTCAGTAATCTAGGCTGTCATTGAATTTCGTAGGTAAGAAGAAATATGAAATTTTAATTGAAAAAACTGAATGGATAGGGTCTCAGGCTCTAAAAGGCCTCACCAATTGTGAGATAAAAACCAGAAGTTTCTTTGCCTAATCCATAATCTAAACGTATGTTTATTTTCCTTTTTGGATCTAGCATGAATCGAATTCCTCCTCCAGCCGTCCAACGCCATTCGTTTCCTTTTAGGTAAGAGAATTTATTAAATACCTGCCCAACATCACCGAAAGCAACTAAACCTAGCCTCCAAGGCAGTTGTAACCTATACTCAGCTTGGAATATCATTGCGTGATTATCTCTAAACCTGCCTTCATAGTATCCCCTCATTCTTTTGGTACCACCCAAAACGGAGAGCATATTAAATGGTGCGGAACCTTCAATGAACTGATAATTGAAATGACTTGCGAGTACCCCATTCTTATGAACAGTGCTGTAATTCACTACATCCAAACCTCCTTTTATGAAATTGTAATCTGACCCTATAGCATTATGAAAACCAAGTGCCTTGGCCTCTATGTACCATCCTTTAGTTGGATAAAAAACATGATTCCTATTGTCAAAAACAGCTAATGGGCCTATTCCGTGTGTAATTCCACCTTGCCCTCCAAAGCTGTTTTCAACAAGATTACCGATTGACGAACCAATTTTAAAATCTTCAAACCACAGAGCACCTCCTAAAGACAAATGATCTCCAATTTTTCGAGTATAGTGAATTCTCAACCTTGGAAAATCAACTTTAAAAGTATCTACATTCTCAGCAAGTGAGTTAGGACCATTACCCCAATACGCATAGAAATACTTAAAATATCCGACCTCACCAAAAGAGTAGTTCTTATTCTCCTCCCAAAAAATCTTCCATGGTAAATATAGTAAGAGCTGTTTTTCTAGTGTATATGCACCACCAAGAATAATTTGTGAATCATTAAGTGAAGTATCCCTCTGTGGACCTGCTTTAAAAGACAATGCTCCGGCAGCTCCAAAGCCAAAATTTGTCTCAGGAGAAAAGAAAAGCAAAGGGTATCCAGCCAAACCATAAGGCCTATCTGCTTTTTTTTGTTTTCGGATCTCTTTCTTAGTGAGCGTATCTTCTTGACTGAACGTTCCGATTGCTAAGAGGCACAATAAAGCAATAAGCACGTTTTTCATAATCTAATCTGTAATGAAGACATGTCTTATTTTGACTCATCTGAGCAAGGTGTGCGATCAATAGAACCGCTATAGCTGAGGAACTTCTCTTTTATAAATGAATTCTGATTCAGAAGAATCAGCAGCTGAAAAATAAAATCCTTTTCTATCAAAGGTTTTCAATTCCTCGGCTGTATTAATATTTTCTTCTATAATAAACCTACTCATATGACCTCTCGCCAATTTGGCATAAGTCATGATCACCTTATAACTACCATCCTTCGCCTTATCTTGAAATATGGTAGTAATTACTGGCCTATTTAATTTATCAAGCTGGACTGCCTTAAAGTACTCTGAAGAAGCAGCATTTACTAAAATCTCATCTTCTGCCATTTCTGACTCAATTTGATTTCTGATTTTATCTCCCCAAAACTTATAAAGATTTGTGACTTTAGGAGTAACCTTAAAGCTTGTCCCCATCTCTAATCTGTAAGGCTGTATCAAATCTAAGGGCTTTAGGAGACCATACAAACCTGAAAGAATTCTTAGTTTATCTTGTCCTACGTTTTGATCTTCCTTAGACAAAGTTGTAAAACTCATTGCTTGATAAGCAGCGCCAGTGAAGAGATATGCCGCTGGTTTAGAATTTGAATCATCTGATTTCCAATTCTGGTAGCGGTTAAAATTCAAATTAGCCAAATCATTACTAACCCCCATCAACTTTTTTATTTGTAGAGCTGAAAGCTTTGCCATTTTAACAGCCAACCTTTGACTTTCTTCTTGAAAAACATACTGTGTGCAATCTTTTTTTGAGAATTCAACATCCTCATTTATGGATTTCGCAGGTGATAAAATTACTTTCATACTTCAAAAATACTAAAATCTCTTAGTGTATCCGTGACAATATGGTGTACCTCCCTTATTCGCATAATAATGCTCGTGATAGTTCTCTGCATCCCAGAACTTAGTAGCTTCTGTCACTGCGGTTGCTACTTTCAAACCTTTGTCTTCAAGAAGTTTTACCAACTTATCAGTTGTTGCTTTTTGCTCTGTGTTTAAATAGAAAACTTCAGTTCTATATTGATCTCCAACATCTGGCCCTTGTCTATCAACTTGAGTTGGGTCATGCGTTTCAAAGAACAATCTTGCCAAAGTTTCATAATCAGTTTTAGAAGGGTCAAAAATTACCTTTACTGCTTCGGCGTGCCCAGTTGTGTGAGCACAAACTTCTTGATATGTTGGATTATCTTTATGTCCTCCAATGTATCCCACTTGTGTTGAAATCACTCCTTCTTCTTTTTCAAAAAAGTATTCTGTTCCCCAAAAACATCCTGAGGCGAATATTGCTGTATCTGTCTTTTCCATTTTATCTGCTTCTTTTTCTGAAACGAATTGCATTGAAATTGAATTCACGCAATGTCTCGTATTTTTATCTGTAAATCTCTCTCCCTTGAAAACGTGCCCTAAATGGCCATCACAATTTGCACATACAATCTCTGTTCTGTATCCGTCTTTATCACTAATTTCAGTTACTGCTTCATCAATGAAATCATCAAATGCCGGCCAGCCTGAACCAGAATCGAATTTACTATCTGATGTAAAAAGGGCAGCGTTGCAACGTTTACAAAGATAAGTCCCGATTTGATGATTATCAACATATTCTCCCTTCCAAATCATTTCAGTTCCCTTATAAACAATCACACGTTCCTCTTCACCACTGAGTTCATTCCAAGAATTTGAATCCTGCATTACTGTATAATTTGAATTAGAAAAAGTATTCTCAGTAGTAGACCCAGTGTTCACTTGATTTTGAGATTGACTACAAGCAATAAGCCCAAAACCCATCAAAATTGACATTGGTATCATTTTCAGTCCCTTCATAATTTCTCCTTTACATATTGGTCGATTAAGCCCGAGTTCCATTACTATATTTGTCTTAATATATGTTAAAACAAAATAGCGGTCCAAAATGTTCAGTTAAAAACATAGTTTCGAGACCTTTAATTAGACAATTTAAATTAAATTTACAAAGATGCGTCCGCTAAAAAAATATTTTGCAATTCTGGTTATAATGATTGTGATTCCTGTTGCTTGGACAGCAGGTAAGAATTTCATTTCTGATGCTAGTACAGATATTTACAGCTACATACCACAAGAATCGGACATAGTTGTGGAGATTAATACCCGAAACTTCATCTCTGAAGTTATGTATCAGCGTATATTTAATGAAGCTTATGTGGTAAGTACCGTTGAAGTTGCAGAGGAGGACATTCCAACTGGGATTGATTATTTTTCTAAGGTGATATTGTTTAGAGAACAATGGGCGGATGAAAATGTTTGGGTTGGTGTTGTTGGCGTTCAAGATGAGGGAGAATTCAAAAAATTCATCAACGAGAAAATTGAAGATGCCCATGTTGTTTTTGGTGACGGACATGCAATCATTCAAATGACTTCGAGCTCAGATCAAGCAAAAATGGATGTGCACTTGAAAAACATTGCAAACAAAACTATCAAGCCATTTACAGCAAGAGTAAACCTAAATGAACTCTTTAAGAAAGATCAAGAAATCAATTGTTACGTCATTCCACAATCACGAGAAAATTTAAACAATGCCCTTTCTGACGGAATCATCAGCATGAATTTTCATGATGATCACATTGACATTA
>JBLFXO010000271.1:0-5188 GCA_047609865.1 Arenicella sp. | reverse complement strand
TCATGAAAGCTTCAGGAATGGGAGCAAAAAGTATTAGTAGATGGAATCCTTTTACTGGTGGGCCGCCACCTTTGTTGGCTAATAGGAGGAGGTAGCGCTCACTGCGTTCGGTTCGTACGATTTGGCAAATGACGTTTTTCGTGCGTCCTGGCTTCGCCCGACTTTTCGTGTTTCGTTTTTCGAGACGAGATGACAAATGGTTTTGAAACTGGAGACTCGAGACTGGAAACTCGGTTAGATGGCAAATGACGTTTTTCGTGCGTCCTGGCTTCGCCCGACTTTTCGTGTTTCGTTTTTCGAGACGAGATGACAAATGGTTTTGAAACTGGAGACTCAAGACTGGATATTCAAAGGCGAAAATCACAAAAGTCAATTTAAACCTGCGAAATTCCATAACCTCAAGAACAAAACATATAATTGAAGCATGAAACATTTGAGATTCTACTTTTTTATAAGCCTATTAATAACAGGGATTAATGCAAACAGTCAAGAAAACGAGGGCGACAAATGCGTAAATAAAGAATTGCAGCTCGAGCAGCCCACAAATCTTCCAGAAGATGTCTATCAAGAAAAAGAAGTCGGTATTAAAAGTCAAGTTGATAAATAAACTTGCATTCGGAAAGAAATTATTCTAAGAGCAAAATTGCAGTGATTAAACAGAAAATTTCTTCAAACATTAAGAATAAGCTAGAAGGAAAAGCTTTGTTTGTAAAATTCTTGTTGGGCACCTTAGTTGTTCTCGGAACAGTTTCGGTTATCCTCCTGGTCATAGCTGCACTCGACACTTCAGAACCATGGTTCTTTCTTGGAGCTCTTTTCGCTGCACTGATAATCACGGCAGTTACTGTATTTCTGCTGGTTCTATTCCTCAGGTCAATGAACAACGGAAGTAATGGGAGTAAAGGAAGTTCATCCAATAAACAAGAAAGAAAAAAGAAAAAAGAAGAAATGGGAAAAGAAAAACAAGAAGGTCAAAAATGATTAGTCATCTCAAATCATAATAATCCTATATTTAAATCATGAACAAATTAGTAATCCCCATTTCATTTCTCCTCTTTCTAATCTCTTGTAAATCAGAAGTCGAGGTAACAGAGCCAGCGCATTCCGATTCCTCAGATGACACATTGAATGTCTTTGTAGAAGACACCTTGGTTGAGGAAAGCGAATTGATTGAAATTGATTATGATCAATATTATTCTCTTGCTTATGGATATGCAAACTCACGCGGTGAAAAATTAATGATGCTAGAGAAGCCGGATGGGACCAACCCTGAGAGCTATGAATATGCAATTAATAAATCAGGTACACTTTCTAGAATTGAATCATTAGGACACCAAGAATCCAATGAGGATGATACACACAGAGACAATCAATACAATTTTGAAAATACAGAGGGCTATCTTTTTACAATGAATGATGGAATTGCAGATGAATGGGCAAGCACACTTTTTTTAACTGAAGAGTTCAAAGGTCAGCGAGTACTTTTGTCAGCTGGCAAAAAAATAAGAGCCGATTTAGAAGCAGTTGATATCAATAGAATAGAAACGGAAAAAGTCAGGAAATTTAAAAGTCATTCTTTGGTTAATTTTTATGAAGGATTCGGAAGCCTTTATTTTGTTGAGTTTGAAAAAGAGAATGATTCATGCTTAGTTTCATTAGCTTGGATTACAACTGGACAAATCACTTATCTCGATTTCCCTGCCAAGTATGACGAGATGAGTACATGGAGAGTAGATGATGGAGGAGTGTTCGACTTTAGCTATTACAACGTAATAGCGGTTTTTGATAGCAATAACGGAATCGAAATCATGACCGATTGGACTGGTGCCGAAGGAAGCAGTATAAATTACCTTTTAGCTGTAGGGAGCTCATTCGAATCTGTTGGTGGAGCATATAGATACCAAGCACCCAATTAATTCCAACCAAAGTCCTTCTAAACTCGTGAACTAAATTAGAATGATAAAGAAACAACTCATCTGGCAAGCGATATGTTTTTGCTTCATGTTTTCGGCATGTATGTCGGGATCATTTGATAAGCAAAAATTTACCGGTTTAAAGCATCTCAGTTCAGATGGATATGTGGCATCAATTATTGAAAGCGAGCAAGATTTAGATGACACCCTAATTTCTCCTTATTCAATCGAACTCACTCTGAACAACAGTATCAAGGCAGATGCTCCACTTTATATTGAAACCGGAGAAAAAACATTCAGGTTTGAACAACCAAGACTTGATATGAAAGACGCGGATGTTTGCGGCAAGAAGCTCGTGCCAGTCCTTTCAAAAATTTACCCAAAAAATGCTGCAATAATTTATGCCGAAGAAGATAATATTGTTGACGATACCTGCATTTACATCTCGGACATAGATGAAGTACTTTATCAAGGAGAAATCTCACAACAATTGAACACAAAGATTAATCACAATAAAACAAAGCCAAATGGAAACTATGGGAATGAACATGAGCAATCAACTTTTCCTTTTGTTTGGTTGATACTTCTTCTAATTGGTGTTCTATTTGGGGTGATATCATATATTCAATACCAAAATGCCCTTGCTAGTAATGATTGTCTGATTCAAACCTTCGGTGCTTTAATGTTTCTTGCTGTGGCCATTATTTTTGGCTTTATTACTTTCGTTTTCTTGCTCTTTTTTGTTTATTACTTGGCTAAATTTGCAGAGTACAACAAAAAGAGAAAACGTGCATAGGCATTTCATAGTTCACAAACCTTTCGGATACCTCAGCCAATTCGTTGCTAACGGCAAAACAAAAAGCAGGCATAAATATTTAGGCGAATTACATGGTTTTCCTGAAGGCACTATGAGTATTGGACGCCTTGACATCAGTTCTGAAGGTCTTCTCTTTCTAACCACAGATGGGCAAATGTCTCATGAAGTGAGAAGCAAGAAAGTAGAGAAAGAATATTACGTTCAAGTTGATGGTATAATCACATCAGAAGCGTTAATTCAATTAAAAGAAGGAATAGAAATCACCACAGATTTTGGTCCATACACAACCTTACCAGCTAATGTCAAAATCATTGAAGACCCAAATTTTGGAGAGAGATTGACACGAAAAGTGCGAGACGATCGTCACGGACCAACATCTTGGATTAGCGTAATAATTTCTGAGGGTAAGTTCAGACAGGTAAGAAAGATGACTGCTGCGGTAGGTTTTCCAACCTTGAGATTGGTTAGAGTGAGAATAGGCCAAATCAAATTAGAAGGCTTAGCTTTAGGAGAAGTTAAAGAAGTTGACCATTTACTTAAATGACCCAAATAAAAAAGACTTTATATCATCCCTACTCTATCTTGGCACTCATTGTTCTAGTGGCATTTTGGCCTTTAACATTTCAGCAATACGTGATTCCACATGACATGGTTAATTGTTGGATTCCATGGAGACATTTTATAAGTGACAGTATTCAAAATGGTCAATTTCCTTGGTGGAATCCCTACCAACAAATGGGTTATCCTATCCACGCAGATTTACAAGGCCCAACTTGGCATCTAGAGTCCATATTAGCAAGCATGGTTGGTAGACAAGGCCCTGTATATATTCAATATGTTTTTCTGGGTTATTTGTGGATTGGTGCTGTGGGATTTCACAAACTTTCAACGCTTTTCACAGATGTAAAGTGGATTCATTTAGTTGGTGCAATCACCTATATTTGCTCTGGTTTCTTCATAAGCCATAGCATGCACTTTTTTGCGATTATCAGTGCTGCCTTTGTTCCCCATATTCTTTATCACACGATAAAAATGTTGAAGGATAATTCGAAAACTCATGCCTTAATTGCCGCAGTTTTCATCTTTTTTAATCTAACCGGTGGATATCAGACTTTTACCATTCTTCTAATTTATCTATTAATACCAATCAGCATTTATTATGGCGTTAAACATGCCAAAAAATCAAGAGAGACACTCAAAATATTTTTTACCACCTCCACAATATTTGTAGTTTCCGCCACGGCAATGGCAAGTGTGATTTTGGCAGTTTATGTTCAGTTCAAACCCTACTTGAAGAGGTTAAGTTATTTGCCATTTGAAGAAGCCAGCCAATTTCCCTTTAGCCCTAAGTCAGCATTGTCATTTTTAAACCCAATGGCTCCAATAAATGAAGCTGACTGGATAGGAACAAATCCCACAATGTCAAATGGCTACTTCGGATTGGTATTTCTCATTTTGTTACTGTTAGCCTTTCTAAGAAAATTATCAACCCTTGAGAAGATCATTGCCTTTTTTGGATTGTTCTGTTTCGTATGCTCATTAGGTGATTATACGCCTCTTTACAAAATTGTATATGACTACTTTCCCCTTCTCGGTAAGTTCCGATTCCCCGCATATTTCTCTTTCTTTTTTGTGTTGAGCGCGATAGTGCTTGGACTCAAAACATTGGAACTTGTTTTCACAGATGAGACTTTTAGAAAAAAAAAGCTGCTGTATGTCGGTGGATTTGTCGGAGTCATTTTAATCTCAACGATCATATTTGGTGTCAGCCAAATGGATGGCTCTAACTTTTGGCTTTTTGAAACAATTAAGAGCTCAAACCTGGGTCAGAACCTGGTGTGGTACGGACTTCTTCAGTTTGTTTTCTTAGCTCTCCTAATCTTTAGCTTAATAAAGAAAAAAAGGTCGTTACTCATTGCGATCATATGTCTTGACTCTTTTGTGTCACTGCAACCCCAACTCTTAGCGCAGCAAGTAGGCACATCAAAGCCTTATGAAATAGAAAACACATTAGATGATTTCAATGTAGACGCCCTCCCATGGAGAAATCCAATAGTCGAAAATCAATACTTCAATCATTACTTACCTAAACTTTGGCAAAATGTCAATCACATTGACAAACGGATTGGATTTGATGGTTTTAACTCAAATTATTTTACTGATTTGTGGGAGTTAGTCACTACTTACCGGTCAAACAGCAAGGCACTTTTTGAAAATGGTTTTGTTTATTTATCTGATGAGATTGTTCCTTATTCTCAATTCTTAGCAGACACCACAAAGCGTTATTCTAAAGAGACCGTTTTCATACCTGATTCAGAACTGAGTTACTTTGGATCAATAAAGCCAACGAATGATAGCAGCAGTTATGTGATCAATACTCAATTTGAACTTGCCGACATTCGATTTTTGAGTAAAACTGCTCAGCCTTATGTGCTTACTTTATTACAAAGTGAATATC
>JBLFXO010000270.1:0-5197 GCA_047609865.1 Arenicella sp. | reverse complement strand
GCTTGTATACAAGAAAGAAAGGTCTAATTGAAATTTTTCGTTGAATCGGTATCCAAAACCGGCTGTGTAGTTAATACGATTGGCATCCGGCGTTTCTGGAGTCACATATCCATCTTGAACAGGCGTCATTGTGTATCCCATTCCTAATCGAACAACCATGCCCGAAGACACATAATATTGAGCTCCAAGTCTAAAAGCTAAAGTGTTTTCGTAATTTCTGGCAGATTTAGTATCCTCTAAAGATTCTGTATTGGTCACATAATCAAATGCTAAGGTGTCGTAAGCATTCCATCCGACATAATTGACATCCAATGCGATTCCCAATTTATCATTAGGCTGAAGACCAACACCAAATGTGAGTACTTGTGGTAAGGGTAAAGAGGAGGAGAAAGCTCCTGAGGGAAATTTATCGGCAACAGAGGCAGGTACATTAAATTCAGCTGTACCATCACTAATCGCCATGTTTACTTGAGATCTATATGTTAATCCGAAATTAAGATAGTCAGTAGGTTCAAAGTAAAGACCAACGTTATATCCGAATCCTCCACCAGTACCCGAGAGTTCAGCTGTTGCATAATCACCATTTTGACCTTGTAAAGGCAAGTCTTTTCGAAGATTAACACTTCCGTAACTGTAAACGAATCCTGCTCCAATTCCAATTTTATCTGTTAATCTAAAACTAACTGTTGGTTGAAAGAAGATGGCCTTTAATGCCAAACGAGTCAATGCAAATCTACCTACCCAGCCACTTTGCCATTCTACTGTAGATCCAAAAGGAGTATAAACAGCCATTCCCAATTTCAATCTGCTGCTATCTTTTATTTGAAATAAAGCATAAGCTGAAAATGGAGTTCCGACAGGTGATGTTGTTTCTGCGGTCGCGTTCGTCAGATGCTCGGTAAATTTCCCGCTTGCAAATGTTGGAGTTCCTCCAATAGTGATTTCGCTTCTATTCACGAATGATGCACCGGCTGGATTAAAGAATAGGGCAGTGGCATCATGCATCAAAGCTGTTCCTGCACCACCCATTCCTTGTTGAATTTGACCTTGCAGATTCACTTGGTATCCTTGTCCAATGCTGACTAAGGGAAATAATAAAGTAATTAGTAAAAGTCTTAACATTCTTAAAATCACGCTTTAAAGTAAAATACAAGTACTGTTCTTCAGCCGTGAATATACTTTTTTTATTATTGAAAAAGCGAGTTTTCATAAATTTTATATAAGCGGTAAATAGTTAAGTTGCTGAAGGCTATACGGTTGTGACTTAAAGTACTTATGTCTGCATAAGATGTTTGTTTTAATGGCGAGCCAGGAGTGGGCCCTTCGACTACGCTCAGTTACCTGTCTAAATCAAGATGGAAAGGTGCTTGACGGTCATAGCTATCGGGGCCGAAAGGCCTGCTTAGGGATTTCATATGAGCCTATGGTACTCCTCTCCTAATAACTTTTGGGTCATCTTTATCTGAGTAAAACGACATGGCCAAATTGTTCTTTAGGCCCTAGTTCAGCTTCATAAAGAATGTGATAAGCATATACATCTGACTGAGCTGGACCAACCGCATTATTGCCGTCCCAAGCTTGATTAATGTCATTCGCAGTAAAAATAATTTCTCCCCATTTGTTATAAATGGTCATTTGAAATTGTTCAATGGATTCACCTATTGCTTTAAAGTCGTTGTTATGTGAGTCGCCATCAGGCGTAAAGGCATTTGGAACAAAAAGTACGGACATCCCCTGTGTGACTAACTCTTCAGATGGTTCGTTTTGACCATTGTCAACTGTGGTAGGGGTTGATTGACCACAATCTACTTCAGTTATGACTATTGTTGACGATAAAGTGCATGCTCCCCTTATTTCCTCTAGCCAATATGCACCTGCTTCTGCTATTTCAATAGTTTGAGACGTTTCTCCAGTACTCCATAAGTAGGCAGTCGCTATGTCTGAGCCACTGAGTATTTGAACATCTCCTAAACAAAGTTCGGATGTTTCAGGCAAGTTGATAGGTGCAAGTGAGGATACCTCAATAAGGTCCACATACATATAGGTAAAGTTTCCTTGTAAGTTGTTTTGAAATCCGCCAACCTGAAGAAATTCTTCACCGCCATTGGCAGTGTAGGTGCCAGTTATTTGCGTCCAGATGGCTGGATCGAAAGGGACGGCGCCCTGAACATCAGCTTGTAACCCGAGGTCAAATGGGTTTTCTGTTTCTTCATTCTCAGAAAATCGGATGCCGACAGAAGGTGGTATTACAACATTTTGATCACAAGATGAAGCGTAAAATGAAACGCAGTAAGTCACTCCAGCTATCATAGGTGTGCTCATTTTTACTTGCCCGAATTCTGAAAATCCCCAGGCCTGACAATCAAAACCAAGGTAATGGTTACCATCAAAGGCTGGGATAGAGGATGGAGGAAAAAATACAGCACCGTTATAACAAATGTCTGGGGTGTTCATTCCCACCGTTAGATGATCTTCCCAAAATGGAGCACAGTCCATATGCGGAAAGTTGTTGAAACAGTTTCCGTTGTCTTCAAAGCTTGGGTTGGGCACTAAGTTTTGACTCATCCCATTAAAAGCTAGCAGTAAAAGTGATGATAGAATATATGCTTTCATGATTTCTCGTTTTGATGTCTCAAAGGTCGGAGAACTCAGTTGTTTCTGAAAGGTATAATTCAGCCGAAAAAATGTACTATCAAAAAAATGTAGGAAAGAAAATATTAGCTAACCTTAGATTGAGCCTTGCATTAATAATGAGGGCTTTTAAATTTGGGGAGGTGATTACTCCAACCAAATGTTCGAAATTTCTAATAGAAAAGCTTCGGACTTTTTGTTTGCTATTAAAAGACCAATTTGACTTAGATCTCTCGCTAGATAGTTGACCACATTTGGGCGCATCCCTCTAAAAGTTGGTTCCATCTCAGTTAAAGGAATCTCAATAGTCTCCCACTTACCGCTTGTTTCAAATTCATGTTTGTAGACATGCCTATCGTTCTCATTATTTTTAACCCTGAACTGATAGTTCTTTTTATCTCCCTTAAGTTTTATGAATGCTTTGGTAGCGCCACTAATATCTATTTGATTAAAGCTGTATCTAATTGATGCAAAGCCGCCATTATTTTTAAGTGAGACGTCACCTTTGAAAATAGCAGTGTTATTTTTTGAAGGAGTCAATTCTGACTCTGATTTCCCACCCATCACGCCATCATTTACGACTTTCCAATTCTTGATGGTAGCTGACTCAGAGAAATCAGCTAATGTAAAAGGCAGTGGGAGTAGAGCAAGAGTTAAGAGCATAGCTATCATAAGATTGTTTGATAACTGAACAAAAAGAAAGGCTATAAGTTCAAACCTAATCGCTTCATTTACCTTTCGTTTGTTTTGATCCAATTGTTAATTAATTCCTAAGGTCAAACGCCCATCAGTTCCTTTGCTGTATATTGATAGGATGAAGTTTCTAGGGATCTTCCTTTTATTTCTCAGTAGCAATTGGTCATATGGTCAAATTGGATTAGGAGAGTTTCCGAGCGGAATGACCAAAACACTCTATTTTCCTTTTACAGACGGCGTTCAGCTAATTGTTATGAACCGCTATGATGCTTGGCAAAATGAAGTGGACTATGTTGATATGATGCAACCAAGAGGCATGTCTCATGCGGTCGATATAGGTCCGCCATTACCAAACATTTACATCTTTAGAGATACGAGCGGCAAGGTTCTCCGAATGTACAATAGTAGATCAGTCCCAATGTATATGAAGGAGAATATTGATTCGGTAAACGCGAATGAGCTCACACTGAGAACAATTAGAGATTATCAGCAATTTGACGGGCATTTAGTGTATTATGATATGTTGGATACACAAACAAGAGTGTCATATGATTATTGGCGATCACCAATCCGTAAAACTGGAATTATAAATCTCAAGGGCGAAGTTGTAGTAGACGCGCAATACGATTACATCAGGCCCTTTCAAAGAAATCTCATTTCCGCAAAGAAGTATATAATCTCTAATGGCGATAGTTTTGGATTATTAGACAGCAATTTCCAAGTGCTGTTTGAACCTATCTACAAAACTCATGATAGTACAAGTAAGAAATTCTACAGCACTCCTGAACACCATATGCTTCACGGCATAAATCTCAAAGTTTTTAAAGATGCGAAATGTGGATTGATAGACTATGAAGGCAATGTCTTGATTGATTTCAAATATGATGACATCCATGTAGGTCATGATACCACTTACTTGGCGGCGACAAAAAAGGCTGAACCTAGTGGATATAGATACTTTTGGGGAGCCGTAAAAACTTGCACGGTATATGATAGCGAATTCAAGATCCTTTCAAGATTAGATGATTATGAATCAATTGAATATAAGGGAGTCAATAGGTTTTTGGTGAAGCGTGATGGCAAATATGGTTTCGTGAATATGAAAAATGAAGTGATCATTCCTTTAATCTATAAATATATCGTGCCCAAAAATGGAGCCTACAATGTATCTTCTGTTAAAGGCTCAGGGATTATAGATATGAATGGGAAAGTTCTTCTACCTCTGATTTATGAGGGAGTTACCATAAATGGCAAAGTCATCTTTGTTGTTAAAGATGGTTTAATTGGCCTTTTTACAGCTGACTATAAAGAGATTGCTGCCCCTCGATTCAAATACAAAAAATGGGATCATGGCAAGTATATTCTCACAGATGCTGCTGGTAGAGTGGGGTTCGTCAATTTTTCAAAAGAGAACAGTTTTTATCAGTCGCCAGAAGGGGTGAAGGTTTTCTTATAGTCTGAATCACTCTTCCCATTATTATAATTTCTTTTTGCCCTTCCTGTATGCTTCATCTAAAGTTCCTTTTTTGATGTCATGCATGAAATCCTTCAATTCATGGCAATCTTTATCGTATTGATAAGTATAAGCGCCTTTGTTGACATATACATTCATGTTGAGATTAGCTACTATTCTGCGTTCTCTACCTCTAAAATCAAAAGGCAATAATTGCTGCAGAATAGCAAACGAGAAAGCTTTAAGCAGTATTTTTTTGAGCGTTTGTTTTGGGTCAGAGAGCATTTAAGAATTCCCAAAATGAGATATTCATCCTAACATGGGAAGTTATTCCAGATTGAATAAAACTTAAACCTCTGTTTTACAGGTTTTTATGTTGTTTGGTCTGAAATTTTCTTTATGTTGTTTATCTAAACC
>JBLFXO010000269.1:0-5215 GCA_047609865.1 Arenicella sp. | reverse complement strand
CCAGGTACGCTGATGATTTAACATCACGGTGAATAGGGTGAACTTCATCAATGAAATTCTCTATCTCTTGAATGGCGTTAGAAACTAATACAGATTGAAAGTTATCTCCATAGCCTAAACCAGAACAAACGCCGGCAGCAATAGAATAAACGTTTTTCAATACTGCAGAATACTCAGTTCCAAAAATATCGTCAGAAATAGTCGTTTTAATATACCTGTTGGCAAGACGCTCAGCCATGTAATCTGCCACGTCTTCATCTTCTGAGGCGATTGTCAAATAAGAAAGACGTTCTAAAGCAACTTCCTCCGCATGACATGGTCCACAAATAATTCCTATATTCTCATAAGGCACATCTAAATACTTGTGGTAATACTGGCCTGGGATCTCATTCACTTCAGGAATAATACCTTTTACAGCAGAAAAGATAACCTTGTCTGCTAGTAATTCCTTGGGGAAGTCCCCGAATAATCCATGTAAAAAAGCAGAAGGCGTGGCAATGATAATGATGTCCGAGGGACGAATCATTTCTTTTAAATCAGTGCTAACATTAATTCTTTCTAAATCAAATTCGACTGATTGTAAATACTTCGGATTGTGTCTGTATTTTAGAATATGAGCAGCAGAAGCTTCATTGTGCATCCACCAATTGATGACATTATTTTGCGCAGTCAATATTTTGACTAATGCCGTGGCCCATGAGCCACCTCCAATTACCGCTATCTTCTGTTCTTTTTCTGCCATTTTCAGGGGTAACAAAATTATAAAATTCTCAGACATAGCCTAAGATATTCAAGCCAAGTCTGAGTGAATTGACAGATTTTTAGATGAATCCTTCCAAAACGAGCACGAAAGCTCGGGTTTTGAGTGAAGAATTGAAAATATTGTTCACAACTATACAAACATATTTCAAGTCATAAATTTACATTTGTCTAACTTTATCGAACAAAATCTAAACAAGCTTGTTAATTGTCTAGTATGGCGCAGTATTCTATTAAAGACCTGGAGAATTTCACGAAAATTAAAGCTCATACTTTAAGAATTTGGGAGCAACGCTATGAGCTGCTGAGTCCACAAAGAACCGAAACTAATATTCGTTTTTATTCTGATAATGATTTAAAGAAGATTCTGAATATCAATTTGCTTTATCAAAACGGCCTTAAGATTTCAAAAATTGCCAAGCTAACAGAGAAAGAAATTTTTCAGCAGGCGAGCGAGATTCTTTTGACAACGGAAGTAAGCGGTAGAGATGAAATCAATTCTTTCGTTGAGCACATTCTCGGGCTCAATGAATCTGCGATTCAAGAATCTCTTCATAGAATTAATGATAAAATTGGTTTAGAAAGATTGTACCCCGAAGTGCTAATTCCACTACTTGAGAAAATAGGGACATTATGGCAAGTAAATGCAATTTCTGTTTCCCACGAGCATTTCTTATCTAATATCTTAAGAGAATTCTTAATCACTCAAATCACAAATGTTGATACGAGGGCAATTTCAGAAGGAAAAGTAGTTCTTTTCTTAGCTGAACATGAAAAACACGAACTCAGTTTGTTGTTCTATTACTACTTGCTAAAGAAAAAGGGTTTTGATTGTTTCTATTTAGGCCAAAGTGTGCCAATGAAAGATCTCAAGTCTTTTGTAAATGAAACTAAACCTGACATTATAGTGACCAGTCTTATTGCTGAAGTTACCTCAGACACTTTCAAAAAGCTTTTTTCAGAGTTAACCAATTTAATAGATCCACGCAAAATATTTGCAGGAGGTTATCAACTATTGAAACACAAAATAGATGTGCCTGAAGGTGTTAAGGTTGTTCAATCCATTGATGACATCAAAATCAGTTAAACCTAAGCTGAAAGTTTCTTTTCCGATATTTGAGTAAATTCTCTGTAGACTTCGTCTCTTTTTTTCATTACAATCCAATTTCGTCACGTTTTGTTTAACATTCTTAAACAAAAACAGCATAACTCTGAATGGTCTGTAATCCCCTTAAACATTGGATTACCATCTCTGTTTCATTTATTTTGTTTAATAAAAACTAAAAATAGTTAAACAAAAATTAGGAATTAGCAATTGTCTTGATGTATATTTGTTTAACGATAATAACAAAACATTAAACAAAATGACAGCATTTGAATTTAGTACCCGCGTAATAGACCTTAATGAGTTCATCAAAGGATTTGCTTTAAAATACACACGAAACGAGGATCTGGCTAAAGACCTAGCTCAAGAAACTATTTTGAAAGCTTTAGCCAACAGAGAGAAATTCAGAACAAATACAAACCTTAAAGGTTGGTTGAAAGTGATTCTTAAAAACACTTTTATCAATGCTTATAGGAAGAAGTCGAATCAAATGATCTCATACAATTCTGAAGACTATAAAGTAATGACTGGTGAGGCTGATGAGTATACTCCAGATAACATCTTGATGACGAAGTATATCGAAAAATTAATTGCAAAATTGGATGATGACTTGTCAGTTCCATTTATGATGCACGTTGATGGTTTCAAATATCATGAAATTGCTGAAGAATTAAATCTGCCATTAGGTACGGTCAAAAGTCGAATTCATCAAACAAGAAAAATATTATCTGGTCAATTAGAGAACTCTATTGGATAACAAAAATCTTTATTATATTTAGTAATAGGCTAGTAAACAAAGAGGAGAAAGTCTAATATCTAGCATCAAGAAAAATGAATAAAACAGTTGACATAATAGGGGCAGGTCTTTCAGGGCTTTATGCAGCTTGTTATCTTTCTAAAAAAGGATACTCGGTAAACGTGTATGAAAAAAATGAAAGTGCCGGAGGACGCTCTCGTGTTTTTGAAGCTGAAGGCTTCAAGTTTGACATGGGTCCTTCATGGTATTGGATGCCAGAACTGATTGATCAAATGTTTAAAGATCTTGGTGAAAACAGAGAAGATTATTTTAAGCTCAAAAGATTAAACCCAGCTTACAAAGTATTTTGGGATAAAGAAGAGCCTACAGATATACCAGCTGATTTTAGTGAACTCAAAAACCTCTTTGAATCGTTTGAAGAAGAAGGAGGAAATAAATTAGAGGATTTTTTAAAGGATGCTAAAACCAAATATGACATTGCTGTAGATCAGTTTTTATTTCAGCCAGGTCTAAAATGGGGAGAGATTATGTCTTTATCTGTTTTTAAAAACGCTCTGAAATTGGACGTTTTTAAGTCAGTAGAGAAGGATGTTTCTAAGCGCTTTACTTCGGCAAGAGCTCAGGCTTTATTGAATTTTCCGGTTCTCTTTTTAGGGGAGATGCCTAATAAGATTCCATCATTATATACTTTGATGAATTATGCAGATTTGAAGTTAGGAACGTGGTATCCTGAAGGTGGAATGGGAGCCTTGGCGAAAGCGCTACAAAAAATTGCAGAACAAAACGGAGTTCAATTTCACTTCAACGCGCCTCTTCAAAGCATAGAATGCGAAAATAATGAAGTTAAAAAATTCAAGGTTGGAGAAAAAACATTAGATGCCTCTCAAATAATTGTGAGTGCAGACTATAATTATATAGAACAAAACATCATTCCAAAAGAATTTAGGACCTATTCTCAAAAGTATTGGGATAAAAGAAAACTGGCACCCAGTTGTCTAATCTATTACGTTGGAGTGAACAAAAAAATATCTGGCCTTACACATCATAATCTCTTTTTTGATGAAGATTTAATTGAGCATGGTAAAACCATATATGATAAGCCAGATTGGCCTGAAGCACCTTTGTTTTATGTGTGTGCGCCTTCAAAAACTGATCAGGATGTTGCTCCTGAAGGATCAGAGAATTTATTCATTCTGATACCAATTGCTCCAGACTTGAATGATACTCAGGCGGTGAAAGACAGGTATTTTAAAATAGTAACTGACAGAATAACAATGCATACCGGTGAACAATTCACTGAGAATATTGTTTATAAAAGAGATTATTGTATTTCCGATTTCAAAGAAGACTATAATGCCTTCAAGGGTAATGCCTATGGATTAGCGAATACATTGAGACAAACGGCTAACCTCAAACCCAAAATCAAGTCGAAGCTTAAAAATTTAACCTACTGTGGTCAATTGACTGTTCCTGGACCTGGAGTTCCTCCAGCCCTGATTTCAGGACAAATCGTTGCCGATTATTTAATATCAAATGAATTATGAGAGAATTGTACGATCAGTATGCTTTCAAAGCATCTAAGTATGTGACCAAGTCATACAGCACTTCTTTTTATGCTGGCGTGAGATTTCTAGATGAGAAAATCAGAAATGACATCCATGCTATTTACGGATTTGTGCGTTTGGCAGATGAAATTGTAGATTCTTTTCATGACCAGGACAAACAAGCCTTACTTGATGAATTTCGATCAGATACTTACAAAGCGCTTGAGAACGGAATCTCACTGAATCCAATTTTGCATTCATTTCAAATGTCAGTTAATAAATATGGCATTGACAGAGAGTTAATCGATCAGTTTTTACACAGCATGGAGATGGATTTGAATCCATTGGAATATACCCAAGCAACTTACGAAGAGTATATTCTTGGTTCAGCTGAAGTTGTGGGATTGATGTGTTTAAAGATCTTTGTTTACGGAAATAAGGAGGAGTATGAAAAACTAAAGCCATATGCAATGAAATTGGGCTCAGCTTTTCAGAAAATTAATTTTTTGAGAGACCTTAAAGATGATGTTGAAGGCTTAGGCAGAATTTACTTCCCTAATGTTGACCTAAACGGCATAACCTTAGAAGAGAAAGTGGCTATTGAAGACGATATTCAAAAAGAGTTTGATGAAGCTTATATTGGAATAAAATTGCTTCCGAAATCCTCTAGGTTTGGAGTTTATGTAAGCTATGTATAT
Organism: Arenicella sp.; assembly: GCA_047609865.1. Lineage (GTDB taxonomy): Bacteria > Bacteroidota > Bacteroidia > Flavobacteriales_D > Crocinitomicaceae > Paracrocinitomix. The sequence goes on along the minus strand of JBLFXO010000269.1, from coordinate 352 downwards.
TACACTAAATTGCTTAAAAAAATTAAAAGGAAAGACACAAAAGAATTGATGAATGCTCGGATTCGAGTTTCGAACAAAGCTAAGGTCGCCCTCTTTGCTAAGTCTTATGTAAGAAACTCAATGAACCTGTTGTGATCATTTACCTTCTTCTGACTGTTTTTCATCTTAATTCTGTTGATGTAACAGAAGTTAGAAGATTATTTACCATTGCTTCAAAGGATGAAGTAGCCAATACCAAAATGTTTGAGCTTACATCAGGATACACCATGGCTTACAAGCCAGTTGTTTATGGTTATCACGCGGCAGCAGAGATGACCAAGGCAAATCACACTTCATGGCCAGTTTCTAAATT
>JBLFXO010000268.1:0-5218 GCA_047609865.1 Arenicella sp. | reverse complement strand
CACTTCCTTTATCTATATACATATCAATAGCCATATGACTCTCATCAATGTAATAAACTGAATCTTTGATGATGTAAGCATCTCTTAAACCAATCTCATTGTATTTATAGATGATTGCTTGCTTATCTCTTTCGTAGGCTGCTTTGTTAAATTTAGACCTAGAGAATATTCTCATGATACCTTGTCTTTTGGTATCCTTCATTGTTCTTCTCAAACCACCATCAGAAACAGCTAGTTTAGAAGTCATATTTTTAATTTTCCCTAATTCAGGGTTATCCGGAATCTCATTATTGATGAAATTGATCTCAGCAATTTTAATTCGCTCACCTTTGGCAACAATAAAGTTCAAGACCCTTGCATTGAATTCATTCGTATCGATTGACTCTTCACAAGTTACATTACATTTAAAGAATCCTTTCTCTTGATAAAAACCTCTAACCGTATTGATAGTATTTCTTTTCAATGCCTCAGTAATTGTTTTACCAGCATATAAATCTGTAGCGTCTCTCAATTTATCAGCATCACCTTTAGAAACATCTCCTGTAAACTTATAACCTCCGGCACTACTAATTTTTGGACGATCAATCAATTTGATGTACATGAAGATGTCATCAGTTACGGGATCAATCTTAGTGTATCCAACCTCAACATCATTGAATAAATCTTGCTGCCACAATTTCTTAATTGCTTGAGTGATATCATCACCAGGAACCGTAATCTCTTTACCAGGAGTTAATCCAGAAATCAAAACAATTGCGTCATGGTTAAGGTGATCAACACCAATCACATCAGTTCTTGCAATAGTATGTTTTGAAGGATTTAGGTAATCGACTTTTTGCGCGAACCCTTGAGTCGCAGCAATCATTAAAATAGATAGAAAAAAGATTTTCATTGCTTTCATTCTGCTGTGTCGTTTAGTTGTTCACTGACTAATCCAAATCTTCTTTCTCTGTTTTGGTATTCGTAGATAGCCTGATAGAAGTCTTCTTTCTTGAAGTCAGGCCAGAAAATCGGCGTGAAGTGCAGTTCGCTATAAGCTAATTGCCACAAGAGGAAATTACTAATTCTAATCTCTCCACTAGTTCTTATCATCAATTCTGGGTCAGGTATTCCGGCAGTATAAAGATTATCACTCACTAGTTGATCGGTAATGTCATCTAGTTCGATATCTCCATTTTTATATTTCCGCGCTATTTCCTTGATCGCAGTCTTCATCTCAAATTTTGAGCTGTAATTAAGCGCAAGCACTAAACAAGTTCCTTTGTTTGATGCCGTTTTCTCAATTGCTCTTTTCAATTCTGCCTGGCAGGTCTCGGGTAAATCTGTTAGATTTCCGATTGCATCAAGCCTCACGTCATTTTCATTCAATGATTCAATCTCATTTGCAATGGTTGTTACCAACAAATCCATTAAACCATCAACTTCAGCTTTAGGCCTCTTCCAATTTTCAGTTGAAAATGCATAAAGCGTCAAGTATTTAACCTTCACCTCAGAGGCAGCCTTAAGAGCTTCCCTTACAGACTCAACCCCAGTTGCGTGGCCCACAAGACGCTCGTGTCCCTGCTCCTTCGCCCATCTCCCATTACCATCCATTATAATGGCAACATGTTCAGGTATATTATCGATATTGAGTTTCTCTTTGATGCTCATTTTATCCGCATGCAAAAATGCGGGTTTTTTTTGGTTCTGCAATGCTTTCAGAACGAGTTTAGGTTCTTTAAATTGTTTCTTTAACAACCTTTAACGTCCAATTCAAAAAACGAAAAAGGTCCAAATTGTTCTTTTCAGAAACAATTGGACCTTTAACAGTGCTATAAATTGATGCTAGAATTACTCAGCTAACACCATGATTTTATCATCTTTCACCTCTACAACACCACCTTTGATATTGAAAGTGAAAGAAGCATCATTCTTATATTCTTCATTGTATTTACCTGAAAACTCATCTCCTTTGTTTTCTTCTACAACTTGGTCTACTTTCATCTCCCCTTCTGTCAAAGCAGAAATCATTGGAGCGTGATTAGATAAAACACCAAATGAACCATCAAGGCCAGGTAACACAACATGTGATACATTTCCTTTAAACAACATTTGGTCTGGTGTGATTACTTCAAGAACCATCTTTAATTATTTTAATTTTCAGCTATCATTTTCTCACCAGCTTCAATTGCGTCTGCAATAGAACCTTTCAAGTTGAATGCTGCCTCAGGATACTTATCAACTTCACCATCAAGAATCATATTAAATCCTTTGATAGTATCTTGAATATCAACCAACACACCTTTAAGACCAGTAAACTGCTCTGCTACGTGGAAAGGTTGAGATAAGAAACGTTGAACTCTTCTTGCTCTGTGTACAATCAATTTATCTTCTTCAGATAATTCGTCCATACCAAGAATTGCAATAATATCTTGTAATTCGTTATATCTCTGTAATGTTTCTTTTACTCTTTGAGCAGTGTCGTAATGTTCATCACCAACAATCTCTGGAGTCAAAATTCTAGAAGTTGAATCTAAAGGATCTACCGCTGGGTAAATTCCTAAAGCAGCAATCTTTCTAGAAAGTACTGTAGTTGCATCAAGGTGAGCAAATGTTGTTGCTGGAGCTGGATCCGTTAAATCATCTGCAGGTACATATACCGCTTGCACTGATGTAATTGAACCGTTTTTAGTTGAAGTAATACGCTCTTGCATTGCTCCCATTTCAGTAGCCAACGTTGGTTGGTAACCTACTGCTGATGGCATACGTCCTAATAAGGCTGAAACCTCAGAACCTGCTTGCGTAAATCTAAAGATGTTATCAACGAAGAAAAGAATATCATTTCCTTTTCCATCTCCTTCACCATCTCTATAGTACTCAGCTAATGTCAATCCTGAAAGTGCCACACGAGCTCTTGCCCCTGGAGGCTCATTCATTTGACCGAAAACAAATGTCGCTTTAGACTCTTTCATTTTCTCAGAATCAATCTTAGATATATCCCATCCACCCTTTTCCATGTCTTCCATGAAATCTTCACCGTAGTTGATGATTCCAGATTCTAACATTTCTCTTAAAAGGTCATTTCCTTCTCTTGTTCTTTCACCTACACCAGCGAATACTGAAATTCCTGAATAAGCTTTTGCAATATTGTTGATCAACTCTTGAATCAATACAGTTTTACCAACACCGGCTCCACCAAACAATCCAATTTTACCACCTTTTGCATATGGCTCAATTAAGTCAATTACTTTAATTCCTGTAAATAAAACTTCTGTCGAAACAGAAAGGTCTTCGAACCTAGGTGCTTCTCTGTGAATTGGAATACCATCAGACTTATCTAAGTTAGGTAAACCGTCAATTGCATCACCAGTCACGTTAAATAAACGTCCTTTAATTGCTTCTCCTTTTGGCATTCTAATTGGAGATCCAGTTGAAACAACTTCCATCCCTCTAGTGAACCCATCAGAAGAATCCATTGAGATACTTCTTATTTGATCATTTCCAATATGCTGCTGAACTTCTAAAACAACTTTAGTTCCGTCCGCTTTGATTACCTCTAAGGCATCCATAATATTGGGTAATTCACTCCCTTTTTCAAAAGATACATCAATGACAGGCCCAATTACCTGTGATATCTTACCGCTAATGTTTGACATTTATTTTGTTTTTAATCTTGTTGTTCAATTTTCGGGTGCAAATTTAGTGCATTTTATAGATTAAATAGGAATTTTGTTGAAAGTTTTTTACATAACTTTGAATCATAGATTTTTCCTGACTGTTTCAGGAGACAAACCTCAACTTTGAAAGTATATTATTCTCTTGATGAAGTTCCACTGATAAAAAACCCTGTTTTAACACTTGGAACATTTGATGGCGTTCATTCAGGTCACCAACTGATCATTGACTTTCTAAGCAAAAGTGCTGAAAGAATAAATGGCGAAACCGTCTTATTCACTTTTCACCCGCACCCTAGAATGGTATTACATCCTGATGATCACAATCTACAATTGATTCAAGATATTGATAGAAGAATTGAAAGATTACGAGAAGCTGGGATTGATCACTTAATATTATTCCCGTTTACCAAAGAGTTTTCTAGAATGACTGCCACAGAATTTGTGAGAAACATTTTAGTGAATAAGCTGAATGTAAAATTGATGACTATTGGGTACAATCATCACTTCGGAAGAAACAGAGAAGGAAACATTGCTTTGCTGAGAGAAATTGGTCCTATTTACAATTTTGAAGTGGAAGAGATTCCGGCGCACAGCTATGATGAAGTGAATGTGAGTTCTACCAAGACTAGAAAAGCAATTGAAGCTGGCGACATTAAAACTGTGAATCATTACTTGGGCAGACCATTCAGATTTAAGGGAACGATTGTAAAAGGAAATCAAATAGGAAGAGAAATTGGTTTTCCTACTGCGAATTTAGCTGAGATTGATCCTGTTCAAATCATTCCAAACTCAGGAGTCTTTGCTGTAAAGTGCAAGATTTCTGGTATTGTTTATGATGGAATGATGAACATAGGCACAAGGCCAACCATTGAATCAGAAAACGAAAAAAGAATTGAGATAAATATTTTCAACTTTAATCAAGACGTTTATGGTGAACAGATGGAAGTCTATCTTCTTGATAAAGTCAGGGATGAGCAACAATTCAAAGATATTGAGGCTTTAAAAGAGCAACTAAAGAAAGATGAGATTAATTGCAAGCATATTTTTACTGAGTCTGCTGTGCGTTTATAATGTTGGATATTCTCAACGTAATAAAATGTACAATGGATTGGATGAAGCTCTAACTGCACACCCTGATTCTGTATACCGACTTGACCTCAGTAAGCAAAGATTGGAAAAAGTTCCAACGGAGATCTATGCCTTCAAAAACCTTCAAGAATTGAATCTATCGAAGAATAAATTAGACTCTATTCCAAAGGAGATGAATTTTGACGATTTAAGGATTCTAGATTTGACTAAGAACAAGTTCAAGATCTTCCCCGCTTGCATTTATGAAATGACTTCAATCAGAAACCTATTTTTAGGAAAAAACAACATTGAAATAATTCCGGATGAGATTGGACGGATGCATGACCTCATTGTACTTGACATGTGGTACAACCCAATTGACGACCTTCCTGAAACGCTAACAAATCTTCGAAACTTGAGGTCTTTAGATTTGAGTGGTTTGAATTTTTCTCAAACTTTTAAGAAAAAATGGAATTAGAAATTATCTTGGGTGA
>JBLFXO010000267.1:0-5229 GCA_047609865.1 Arenicella sp. | reverse complement strand
AAGTGGCTTCATGACTTCACTGCAAATATGGAATCTTTAATTTGAAATAACGAATTTAACATCACTCCTTTCCGTTCTAACCAATATTTGTGAAACCTTTTCAGCATTCTTTCTTATATTCTCACCATGAAATCTATCTTCATTCTAATTATTTCATTCACGGCTTTACTGGGATATTCTCAAGAGACTCGGCAGGTGAACCTTAGATGTGATGTGTTAGGAGCCAAAAAGGGATCTGTTAGATATTATCACCCAATAGAAGGTGAATATCAAGTCAAGTTGAAAAATTACTATTTGCCTTCACAAAAAGAAGAGAAAGAGCTCGGCAAATTTATCTTAATCGAACCGCTAAAATATTTACAAGATTCATTGACTTATGTTCAGGCTAATAGCCTTAGACATAAGATTGATTTAGATCAATTAGTCTATGTGAATTGGGCATTTGGATATGATACTTTGAATAATCAGGCCAAATTAGATTCTGTTAGAAATGCAGCTTGCTATGTTAGAGACAAAGAGTATTCAGGATTGGTGAACCATTATTTTCAACCCTTTATGATGTCTCGATACGAGATAACAAACCAAGAATATCGGGAATTTATTGATTGGGTAAAAGACTCGATTTTTAGAGAAAAGATTTATCTAAATACTGATCCAACGGGTAATGATGAGATTTCAGAAGAGCAGATTGCTGAAATGTTGGATTATAAAGATGTCTATTATGATGAAGAGGAATTAGAGTGGGTTGAGTTCGACCCTTCCGATCCTGAAAAAAACCGAGAGATGTTTCATTTCAATTATGATTTTGACTGGCGAAAAGAAATTATGGACAGTCAAGTTATTCCATTGTTGAGCGATATGTATCTGCGGCCAAACGAGCGGTGGTATAAAAGACGAGAATTGAATGTGACCAAACTGATATATTCTTACGTTACAATTAATGAAGTTCAATCAGGAATGCGATTTGTTGAAGAACATGAGGTGAATGTTTATTCGGATACAGCAAGTTGGGAAGACAATAAATTTGGTGCACAAAACCCAATGCACAACATGTACTTCTGGCATCCGGCATTTGATAATTATCCGGTGGTTGGATTGTCCTTTGTTCAAGTTCAGGCTTATATCCATTGGAAGCAAGAAAGACTGGCAGAGAAACATCCTCAGTTAATGTCTATCTATGAGTTGGGCTTACCTAATCTTCAAGAGATTGAATGGACGGTGAATTCTTCTGCTCAGAATTACGCTGCCAAAGTAATTTCTGACAATCAAATTATTACAGATTTGCTGTTTGGGTTGAAAGATGATGAAGACGGAAAATTCGCGGACTTGTTTCGTAATGGCCAAATGCCTTATACAGAGAAGGTTTCGGTACCGAAAGATGCATCTAAAGAGCATAAAAAAATATGGTTCATTCCTGGCAAGAATGATTATGGATACGAAAACATGGCTCAATTGTATGAAATGAGAGCAACTCAAAATGTTCTCAAAAATAAGGTTGAATTTTTATCCAACAATGTGTCAGAATGGGTAGACATGGATTATGAAAAATATGACGATTTATTGGATGCCTACACCAATTACAATTGCTTTGCAGACATTGATTATTGCCAATATCAACGACCTTTAGATGCTGCTAAATTGGCGAAAAATGACAAAGACGGCAAGCTGATAATGGGCTCAAACTGGTATGATGAGCGTTATGAAAATGCGCTGGGTGTCAACACGGGGGGCATTTATCCTAAAAGATTTGCTGATAAAGACAGTTCTTATGCCACAGTGGGGTTCAGATTAGTTTTAAGACTCAAGAAAGTTTAATTGAGAACAATTTTCTCTCTATAATTCTTTGAAGCCGTTGCTATTTCTAACAGATATATTCCTTTTTGAAGTCCAGATAAATCTAATTGAAAAAATGGAGAATTGATGGCTGCGCTCAAAACTTGTTTTCCGTTAAGATCATAGATGTTATAAATCATATCAGATGAGGTTTCACCTAATGCAATATTGATTATTCCGTTTGAGGGATTAGGATGCACCTCAATGATGTTTTCAACTTCTTCAATTGAAGATTGATCATTTGAACAAACGCCTGGAATGTTAGCGTCCAGCCAATCAATTCTATCTGAAATCCAGCCCTTCATATAACTTATTTCGGCTGGATAATCTGCTGGAATCGGAGCTGGTTCTGACCAAATCTCTTCGCCTAGAAAGTCCCATTGAACAAAGTTTCTGTCTTTTGCTTCATCTATGTAAGCAGCTTGATTATCAATCCAATCGTTAATCGAGTCTTTGTGTAAAAAGGCAGTTCTATGAGATTCCCATCTACATTTTAAATGATCTGTAAAAACTGGATCTGCCATTAACTTTTCCCACCAAAGAGGAAGCGTTTCATAATCTTCACATGCCGGATGAGTTTGAGTGTAGTTCCATCCATCCGTTTCTTCTCCACCACATACTGTCGACATTCCATAAGTTTGATCAAAATCCCAAATTGGCCCCGCCTTGATTTTATTTCCTGCACCTATTTTCTCTTTGTGAACATAAGAACTCAGCTTATATCCATCTGAATTTCTACTCAGTTCGTTCATGATCAAAAAGTCGGCAAAAGAAGTAAGATCGATATACTTACTGTAATGGTGTCCAGCTAAATTATAACCGTCAGAACTCCAAAGGGCCTCTTCCATATCATCCATGTAATCTTTGATATAAGTGGCTTGGGCTGGTTGAATGTTATCGGCTTTTGGATAATACCATTGGTAGAACATTGGAATCCCACCCACTGAATTGTATTGTGATTCAAATCCTTGTGGAGACTCTAGCCAATCAAGTCGCAAAATGTAGCCTCCAGTAAGCTGATCACCACTTATATCCGTTGGTTTTAGTTTGGCAATATCTACTCTGTTAGCGTCTCTTTTTAAGCGTTCACAAAGAATATAAACTCCTTGATAGTTTCCATCAATTTCTAATTCTACAAACTCCCACCTTGATGCATAATGACCCATTCTTTGGCTCAAATAAAAACTCATTGGAATTCGAAGCAACGATTTATCAATAACCATGGCGTGTAGAATCCAATCTGATTCTTTTGGCATCCCTAACAGAGCAACAGAAGAATCTGCACCTGCCGGAGATCTAAGTTCTAATGAATATGTTTTCTTGTCAAATCCTTGGGTCGAATTCCCTCTTGTTTCAATCCCAATTGGCCCATCATAATCCGTAAAAGGATCATTTATATTGTTTGTGAGTCCGGTTCCATTTATAATACCCATTGACATGGTAACTTTCGGGTCATCCGGAATAGTTTGACCACCGGTAGTGATTTTAATAATTGGTAAATTAGTATCAGTTAACTGTCCAAAAGATTGAATGGAAAGTAGTATTGTGGCAAAAGTGTAAATAAGTTTCATATCGTTTTTTTCTATAAAACAATCTCTCTTAAGAAAACCCTACCCCCAAGAAATAAATTATTTTTCAATACTGTTAAAGCTCCTCCTTCTCAAGAACTTTAATTCCGTAGGGAGTCCACTTCAAAAGTTCATTCATTTCTGTCTCCTCTAAAATTTCTTCGCCAGTTTCATAGTCTTCCTCTCCAAAAACATCAGTTCTGTGAAGGCTTATTGTTGAATCCTTAATTTCGCTTTCTAAAAATGATTCCCCCCAAACTGGTGGGTCTCCTCCTGCTGATTCTTCACCTAAAACAGTGGTCATAGTAGCCACGCCATTAGTGAAAATAGTTCCGTATACATAGGTTCCGGCTGACCAAGGACATTGCCCTTCTGAGGCGTAATCAACACACCATAATAAGATTGATGTTTGATCTGAAGTTTCAATTTTCCCAATGACGTTGCCATTGCTATAATCCGGGAACCAATGATCATCACTTCGATTTGAAGAGGAATCCATTCTTATAAATGTCTCAACTTGCCATCTACCAATTGTAGTAACGTTGCCATCAGCAAATGAAAAATTCAAATGCCTTGCTTCCTGAAAAGATAAATTACTTTTTTCTTCACTAGCATATTTGCTTATAAACGTGGAATCGATTATTAACGGAAGTTCGAAAGTCTGATCTGTTTTAGAGAAAAGGCTTTCTACATCTATTACATTTCTGTTGGCATCAATTTCTATAATAATGGAGTCTATTACCATTGAATCTAGGGAAGCAGTGTCTGCAACCTGTAGTTCATCAGTAGTTTCGTTCTGGCTTTCACCCGAACAGCTAGCCAATAAAATGACCAATAAACAAGGCGATAAAATCAATATTCTCTTCATAATGACGTACTTTAACATCCAACAATCGTTTCACTTAAATTAATCGACTTTATTTACAAGTTGAGTGATAATACCATAACTAGCAAGATTGCAAGGTTCTTTTTCATGCCTCTAAGATATTAAAAGATAAATACATTCAATTGAGATATGAAAGATTAACTTACATTTGGAGGAAGCTATCGTCAATTCTAAATGCGAAAACTAATCTTAAAAAACCCAATTTTGATGTGCTTATTTGGCCTTACAATTTGTCTTTTGACATTTTTAAGCCAAGTGAATTACGTCTCTTTGCAAGGGTATAACCCCTCTGATGATGGCGTTGTTTTGGCTCAAGCTTTTCGGGTTCTGAATGGTGAAATGCCGCATTCCGATTTCATTTCAATTCGACCCGCATTTTCCGGTTTATTGCATGCTTCTTATTCGATACTTCCTGGTGATCTAATACCTAAATCGAGATGGTTTGTGATTTTAGAATACCTCTCAATTGCCGCCACCTTTTCATATTTACTATTTAAACAATTCAAGAAACAAAACTCCCTTAAAGGAGCCATTTTAATTTCCTTTTCGGCCGCCCTAATATTTTGGATGAGTGGCATCAAATTTCTCCTCTTTCCCTGGACGACAATTGACGCCTTGTTTCTGAGTGGGTTTGGTTTATTGGCTATTTCTTTTTCATGGCAAGAAAAAGTGTTGACTAAGAAGGTTCTCATTAGTTATTCAGTTGGTTTGGGGTTATTGGCCCTTGCCGTCTTGAGCAGGCAAACATTTTTTCTGGCATTTCTGGCAGGCATATTCTTTTTTACTTTTAAGTACTTGAGAAAGCCTGTGTTAATAAAATGGCTGGCAGCCAGCATTATAGGTGGGTCTCCGTTGATTTTATACATAGTAATGTTGGCAAGCTCAGGAGGGTTTTTGAATTTCCTAACTCAGATGAAAAGTCAAACTTCATTCTATGACACG
>JBLFXO010000266.1:0-5233 GCA_047609865.1 Arenicella sp. | reverse complement strand
CAAGGGCGCGTATCCTATTGCGTATGCTTTAGTTAAGTGACCCGCTTCAATAATCACAATTTGATTGGCCGAAAAGCCGAAAGCAAGAGCTCCAATAAGGGCAGGGATTGGCTTAACTTTAAAGCTAATAGCCATTATATAAAACGATATAAAGTATAAGAATAGCACTGAAATTGGTCTTGGCAGCCACTCAGAAAGAATATCTCTTGATGCTAAAGTTGCCCCACGACCTTCATAACTCATTGAAATTTGAGTTGCTGGCATCCCAGAGAACATAGCATTCGTCCAACCCGGTTGTGCATCAGCGTCACGGTAATCTTTAATTTCTTGTGACATCCCAACCCACTGGGTAACATCATTTTGCTCAACGTTATAACCGCTTAAAGCGGGATAGAAAAACACCACAGACACGAGTATGAATAGCCCAACGACTCCAAGATGCCAGAGGTTAGTTTTTTTCAGGATTGCGTCTTTCAAATTAGTTATGAATTCCATAGGGATTTTTATTAAGCTTTTTAATAGCGCATTTAACGCCACAAGAAACCAAATATAATTCTTTTTCGAATTGTTTTAACGCAATAAGCTTGACTAAATTCGGCTTTATTAACAGTATTTCAGAATTCACACCGCAAACCACTGACATCAGTCTTGGTAGGCTTGAATAATTAGGAAATTAATTGAATATTTTCTAAGATTTAATCAGCGATTTTCTATTCGCTTTATCATCTGCATGGATGAAATAAAAATCTTGATTCACTTCAAACATTTGCTCCTTTGAAATAGAATTCAAAATGTGATCTTTCAAAATATAAACTTCGTAGCCCTTATTCATCAAGAAGTCAGCAACATTACTTCTGTTCTCTGTCCCGCCTAATTCAATTTGAAACATGGGCTTAAATGATGATATTATCTTCTCAAATGATGGAATAACATATTGCTCGTATCCTTCAACATCACACTTTACGTAATCTAATTTTTGAAGAGGTTTGTCCTGAAACAATTCGTCCCCAACTTTCATTGGAACATCATAAGACATCACCGCCTCATTTTCATCTCCTTCTTCAACCACCTTTGTTAATCCATGTCTCACAACACCATCTTTAATGGGGATGGACATCTTTACTTTTTCTTCAGGTTCAGAACCTAAAGCGCAATTGAATAAAACAACATTATACTTTTTTGAAGAGCGCATGTTCTTAGTCCAAACTTCTGCAAACAAAGGAATTGGTTCTACGGCATAAACCTGACCTTCAAGGCCAGCAGTTTTCGCCATAACAGTTGAATAGTAAGCCAAATTCGCTCCAATATCAATCACCACATCTCCAGGCTTAACAGCCTTCTTTATGAAAAATAGCTCAGGATACTTATTCTTCATCATACCCATTGAAACCATCTTGATATAGGTGCCACTTACCAATCTCAGATATCCTCTAAGACCAAGCATTTTAACAAGTATTTTACGAATTAACTTCATTCACTTATTTCTTCAAAGTCGGTATAGTCGTTATCACTGATGTTTTTGGAATCTACTTTAGAGATAGTCGTTTTACCATAATTCTTTTTCGCAGCATCTACGGTGCTTTTGGCATTCGCCTCTTCTCTCTTCATTCTATCTTGGTCAGCAACATTTCTTCTTACCTGAGACACTTTACCAATGGCTCTCAGCAAGAACATAACACCCAAAATAATGAGTCCAGTCTTGAATAATCCAGTGATACTCAGTAAAATCATTACTTACTTAAATAAAGATTACGTTCACTATAGATCTTTTGAAATAACGGATCTTTCAGGTCATCAATAAACTCAATGGCTTCACCAGTTGATTTCATTTCGGGTCCTAACTCCTTATTCACATTCGGGAATTTATCAAATGAGAATACTGGAACTTTAATTGCATATCCTTTTTGAACAGGATTGAATGTGAAGTCTGTCACCTTAGCACCCATCATCACCTTAGCTGCATAATTCACATAAGGCTCTTGGTATGCTTTAGCTATGAATGGAACAGTTCTAGACGCTCTTGGATTTGCTTCAATCACGTACACTTTATCGTCCTTTATCGCGAATTGAATATTCATCAATCCAACAGTCTTTAAGGCAACTGCTATTTTTCTAGTGATGTCGTCAATTTGAGCCATTACCAAATCACCTAAGTTATATGGCGGCAATACTGCGTATGAATCACCAGAGTGAACTCCGGCAGGCTCAATGTGTTGCATTACTCCAATGATATAAACGTTCTCTCCATCACAAATAGCATCTGCTTCAGCTTCAATAGCACCTCCTAAAAAGTGATCTAAAAGTATTTGATTATTCGGTAATTCATTTAAGATGTCAACTACATGATGCTCTAGATCTTCATCATTAATTACAATCTTCATTTTCTGACCTCCTAATACGTAAGATGGTCTAACCAATAAAGGATATCCTAATCTCTTTGAAAGCTCAAGTGCTTGCTCCGCAGATTCCACAACTCCAAACTCAGGGTAAGGGATTTCTAAACTTTTCAATAACTCAGAAAATCTTCCTCTATCCTCAGCTAAATCAAGTGCGTCAAATGACGTACCCATAATTTTAATGCCATATCGTTCTAGCTTTTCAGCCAACTTAAGAGCAGTTTGTCCTCCTAATTGAACAATTACGCCTTCTGGTTTTTCGTGCTTAATGATATCATAAATATGTTCCCAAAAAACAGGTTCAAAATATAGTTTATCAGCTGTGTCAAAATCAGTTGAAACAGTTTCAGGATTACAATTAATCATGATAGTTTCGTACCCCATTTCTTTGGCAGCAAGCACACCATGTACGCAAGAGTAATCAAACTCGATTCCCTGTCCTATTCTATTCGGTCCTGATCCTAAAACAACAACTTTAGGTTTGTCAGTTACTACAGATTCGTTTTCGTATTCAAAAGTTGAATAGTAGTATGGTGTTTGCGCTTCAAATTCAGCGGCACAGGTATCAACGAGTTTGTAAACTCTGTTAATCCCCATCTCTTCACGCTTATCATAAACTTCAGACTCTAAACATTTTAAAAGATGTGCCACTTGTCTATCTGCATATCCTTTTTGCTTAGCATCCAACATTAATTCATTAGGAACATCAGCAATGGTATGCTTTTCAATTACTTTTTCAAGCTTGATTAACTCATCAATTTGTCTTAAAAACCAAGGGTCAATTCTAGTTTTCTCTTGGATTTTCTTAAAAGGAATACCCAATTTCATGGCATCATAGATGTGGAACAATCTGTCTCCAGATGGTTTTTCTAAGCTATAAAGAATCTTATCTTGATCTGTTAATTCTCTACCATCAGCTCCTAAACCATTTCTTCCTATCTCTAATGATTGACAGGCCTTTTGCAATGCTTCTTGAAAGCATCTTCCTATTCCCATCACTTCTCCAACTGATTTCATTTGTAATCCTAAATGCTTATCAGCACCTTCAAATTTTGAGAAATTCCAACGTGGTATTTTTACAATTACATAATCCAATGTAGGCTCAAAAAGAGCTGAAGTGGTTTTAGTAATTTGATTTTTTAATTCATCTAAATGATATCCAATTGCCAATTTCGCAGCAATCTTAGCAATAGGATAGCCTGTTGCTTTTGAAGCCAATGCTGACGAACGAGATACTCTTGGGTTAATTTCAATTGCAATAATATCTTCATTTGCATCATCTGAAACTGCAAATTGAACATTACATCCTCCAGCAAAATTCCCTATAGCTCTCATCATTTTGATAGCCATATCTCTCATCTTCTGAAAAGTAGTATCAGATAATGTCATAGCTGGTGCAACCGTAATTGAATCACCAGTGTGAATACCCATTGGGTCAAAATTCTCTATTGAACAGATGATAACAACATTATCATTTGCATCCCTCAATAGCTCTAACTCATATTCTTTCCATCCCATTAAGGCCTTATCAATCATCACCTCATGTATAGGCGATTTGTGTAGACCAGATGTCAAGCATTTTTCAAAATCTTCTTCATTATATACAACCGCTGCTCCTGCTCCACCCAATGTGAATGAAGATCTTACACATAACGGAAAACCATATTCTTGTGCTATTTCTTTTCCCTCTAGAAATGACTTAGCAGCAGTTTGTGGCGCCATTGGAATTCCAATTTTACCCATTAAAGTTTTAAATGAATCACGATTCTCAGTGATTTCAATGGCATCAATATCAACTCCAATAATCTTAACACCCTGCTCTTCCCAAATCCCCATCTCATCACATTTGATGCAAAGGTTCAAGGCTGTCTGCCCTCCCATTGTAGGAAGTACAGCATCTATATCATGATTATTAAGAATCTCTATGATTGATTCAGGAGTAAGCGGCTTCAAATAAATATTTTCAGCCATCACCGGATCTGTCATAATCGTTGCCGGATTACTATTGATCAAGGTAACTTCTATTCCTTCTTCTCTCAAAGACTTGGCAGCTTGAGAGCCCGAGTAATCAAACTCACAGGCTTGCCCAATAACTATCGGTCCACTTCCGATTATTAGGATGGATTTTATGCTATTATCTCTTGGCATAGGGGGATTTTGTTTGCAATTAATTGCCTGCAAATTTAGATAGAATTCTTGGTGAATTCGTCAACAAAATTTGAATGTTATGCACAAAGATTAAAATTGTTGAAAACATATCTTCAACACATAATTAATGAATTTTGAAAAAAACGATTTTTCGTACCTTCGTCATATGAATTCAAATTCTATTGTACTTGATCAAGATCAGATAAGACAGAAAACTGAGCGCATTGCGCTTGAAATTTTGGAGAATACTTTTGAAGATGCTAACTTATATATGGCCGGCATTTGCGGAAACGGACAATTGTTTGCCGAGCGTTTAATTACTGAGTTAAAGAAACACAGCCAACAAAAGATCAATCTCTTTGAAGTCAAGGTGAATAAAAAACAGCCACTCTCTGAGCCAATACAATTTTCAATTGATGCCGCTGAGCTTGAAGGGCAAACCGTCATTTTAGTAGATGATGTTATTAACTCAGGATTAACGCTGATTCACTCGGTAGCAGCCCTTTTGACAAATGATTTGAAAGCATTGAAAGTCGCGACACTAGTTAATAGAACACACCGTAGATTCCCTGTAAAAGCTGATTTCGTTGGGCTCAACGTCTCCACGACATTACAAGACAACATCATTGTAGAATTCGGTGATAGGGAAGTGGCTTACTTAAGTTAGTAAGTGTAGAATTCCTTTTCAA
>JBLFXO010000265.1:0-5241 GCA_047609865.1 Arenicella sp. | reverse complement strand
AAGAACTTTCAGGAGTAGGTAGTGCAAAAAAACCGGTTGACGTTAACAGAAGTTTTTACGAAGAGTTAATATCAAAAGTGATTTTATTTAGAACATTGGAAAAATTATATGGTCAAGGAAAGAATTCAATGGGGCAACTTCGGTCAGTCGCTGTGCCATATTCTATTTCAGTCCTATATAAGTTCACGGATGGAACTAAATCAAATATGCCATTTGACTTATTGAAAATTTGGCTAAGTGAGAAATTAGAAGATGATTTAGAAGCCTTCTTCAATGAACTGTTGTTGATGATGAATGATCTCGTAAAGAAATATGCTAAGAGTGATGATTACGGTGAGTATTCAAAAAAGCCAGAACTCTGGGCTGATATAATTCAATCAAAAGAAATCAAGGAGTTCATGTCTGGTTCAGATGCATTGTCAATCATGAATAAATATGGGGTTTCAAAAGATGAATTAAAGAAACGAAATAAGAATCAATCTAAAATGATCGAAGTCGACTTTCATGAAATAAACAGAAATGTTTTAATACATACGAATGATCAGGAATATTATAAGTCAATTCGCTCATTAATGAATGGAGATCTTGATGAACATGACAAAAGAAAAATAGGATCCCTAATAAATCGAATCGCTTCAAAAAAGGATATCGAAAATGATCTAATAGAATTTGAAAAAGATTTGATCAATCGAATCCGTGCTAATAAGCCAGAAATATTTGATCAATTAGGAACGGTAAACGATAATACACTCAATGACACTTTGGATTTTATTATTCAAAAATTCAATGAGATATTAGAATCTAGAGGAAGTTTAAGTTCCGAATTTCAAAAAGTTGAAATGATAGCGGTATCAAAAAAGGTTAAATACGCTTCTATATTTGGACAGATTGGGAAGAAATTAGAAAAGGGATTAGCTCCTAATTTACAAGATTTAATATATGCGTCAGGATATTTTTCTATTGCAAAGCCAGCTGTAAAAAACACAAACATCGAGAATATAAATGTATCTGAAATATTGTTGAGAAGAATGTCGGAATGGGAGGCTAAAAGCAGAGTTCTTTCGGCAAAAGAACGAAGTTATTTAGCTGATTTTGCATATGGTCTTAAAAAGAGAAATGATTTTCATGATAAAAATCTAAAACGTCATTTAGGAAATTTAATTAAAAACGGATTTAATATTTAAAACCCACATGGCAGAAAGATCAAAAGAATTAATAATGGTGGGATACTTCTTGTCTAGATTTGGCAAAAAGAATCCTCCTGCCTTGCTGAAAGCAGCAAAATGGAAAGATGCGTACCAGCTGTTTTACAATAAACTGAGCGAGGGAAGAGAGTTATCTGAATTTGAACATAGTTTAAATAATTCAAGAGATGCTTTTGACGGCTATTTTTCTGAAACAGAAAGAGAGGGATGGAAAGGTGATGATGGCAATCCTTCTAAACTCACAGGATTTTCTTCGGAAATATTTAAAGAGTTCGAAAACCTTAATGAAGAGAATGTTTTTGAAAAGATATCAAACTTCATAAGCCCATACACAGAAAAGGAGCTAGTAAGGACTTCACGTTTTGATAAGCTGGACTTATTAAACAAGGTTTTCAACTATTCATGGATCTATGAGATTCAACCAGATCAATGGAATCTTTTATTAAATGCTACTAAAACTGTTCTTTACGAAATTATTGAAAGTGGCGATGATGATCGTCTTGTGATTTCACTTCGTAATGACAATAAGAAAAGGCTTGCAGTTATTTTTGGACAAAAATACGTTGGAGGGTTTTATATAGAACATAATGAGCCAATTACACGTTTTTACATAGATGCGGACTTTGATATTTCAAATGATACAAGGTTTAAAGAAAGTGATTGGGAATTTTCAGATAAGAAAGGGAAATTAATTTATTGTTCTCCTGAGTCATGGCAAGGTGAAGATGACAATCAATATGATAGAATTCGTGAAAGTGTCTCTGATCTGCTCACGTCTTGCGGTAAGTCAGGCTTCAAAAGAACACACTTGCCATTTATGTATGATGTAATTTTAACCTCTGAAGCGAGACTACAGTTTTTAGAATTCATAACATTAGACCCGGAAGAAAGATTACTTGAAGCGTACAGACAGTATCTAGAGAATACAGGAAATGAACAAGAACTCTATAAATGGGAAATAGGTAAACAGTTCCAAGTGAATTGGGATTTGGATGCTGAAGATTTTGGAGCCATGCTAAAGTCAATCAAATGGTCAAATTTAATATCGCAGCAATCTGGAGCTTTCTTACGAGAAGGGCGCAAGAATCCGATAGATGCAAGAGCATTTTATAAATATCTTTTTGACGAATCAAAATCAATTTCAGACCGTATTAATTGGGCCAGAGATAAAGGGACAGAACTAGTTAAAACATGGCGTCCTAGTTGGAAGTCAGCAGGTCAAGACGAAAGAACATTGTCAATCCTCTGGTCTTTTAATGACTTAAAAAATCATGCACCTTATAAATCTTCATTTTACACGAAATATTGTGAACTAATTGATGTCAAACCAGAAAAGGCAGGCGGTAAGTATGAAGACTATTTAAAGCTAATAGATCAGCTTTTAGAGAATTACATTAATAAAGATAAATCATTAGTAGCACTGCATAATTCTTTTTTAGATCCAGATATACACATATCAGATCCTAAGAATAAATTGATGGCGCAAAATGTTTTGTACCGAATTCTGGATGGTTTTTGGAACGGTGAAAACGATAAGGGAGAAGAAGAAGAAGAAGAAGAAGAAGAAGAAGAAGAAGAAGAAGAAGAAGAAGAAGAAGAAGAAGAAGAAGAAGAGAATGTTATTGAAGTTAACGAAGAGAACACCACCATGAATATTAATTTAAACACAATTTTATACGGACCTCCAGGTACAGGAAAGACTTATAATACTATCAATAAAGCTCTGGACATTGTAGGGGTGGATACTGAAAATATGAAAAGGGAAGACATTGTTAAACTTTTTAAATTGAAAGTTCAAGAGGGTCAAATTGTATTCACAACTTTTCATCAAAGTTTTTCATACGAAGATTTTATTGAAGGTATAAAGCCAGTTGTTGATTCTGATGAATCATCTATTGAGGGTGATTTAAAATATACAGTTGAAAATGGAGTGTTTAAGGATTTAGTTGAGCGTATTAATAATGCTCAAGAATTCGTTGAATCTGACCAGACACAAATTGCAATAGATCCAGAAAAGTTTAAGCGAAACATCAACAAAGTTTCTTTAGGAAACTCCCTAGACTCTAAAGACGATGTAATCTATGATTACTGTATGGCAAATGATTGCGTTGCCATCGGTTTTGGCGAAGAAATTGATTTTTCTGGTGTTACTAGTAGAATTGAGATTCGCAAGCGCTTTCAAGACAATGGAATTGAAATTACCAGTTCGATGGACTTTAATGTATCCGCCATTGAACGTTTGATCTTATGGATGGAACCTGGTCAGCTAGTTTTCGTTTCTGATGGAATGTCAAAGCTAAAAGCGATCGGAGAAGTTTCAGGTGAATACTATTGTGATCCGACATCTCCAATTCGATATGCACAGTTTAGAAAGGTAAAGTGGCTTTATAAGGATTTAGAATTACCAATTGAAGAGATATACGGTAAAAAGTTTTCACAACAAACGATATATCAAATAGACCCGAATCAGATAAATCAGTCCTTCTTTTTCGGAAGAAAGGACGTTAAGAAAAATTCGTCGAACTATGTTTTAATCATTGACGAAATTAATCGTGGAAATGTTTCGTCCATTTTTGGAGAGCTTATTACGTTACTAGAACCTGATAAAAGAAAAGGAGAGCATGAAGAATTAAGTGCTGTATTGCCATATAGTAAGAAAAGATTTTCTGTACCTAAGAATCTATATATATTAGGAACAATGAATACAGCTGATAGAAGTGTCGAGGCGCTAGATACAGCATTAAGAAGACGGTTTTCTTTTGAAGAAATGTTACCTAAATCTGATCTGTTAGAAGAAAGAGGGGAGAATAATACAGGAAAGATTGAGGGGGTTGATTTAGCTACTTTATTAGATGTTATTAATAATAGAATTGAAGTGTTAGTTGATCGAGATCATACAGTTGGTCACGCTTTTTTCATTCACGATCTTACCTTAGATAATTTAAGAAACACTTTCTCAGATAAAATAATTCCATTATTACAAGAATACTTCTATGGAGATTATAGTAAGATGGAAATGGTTATAGGTTCAGATTTCTTTAAAGTGAAAGACACGGCAAAAGTCAAATTTGCAGTAAAAACTGATGACTTTGATCCTGAAGGAAAAGTTTATCACATTGTCGATATCGCAGATAAAACTAAAATGCCAGATAAGGCTTTTAAAGATGCACTTATCAAACTGATCAAAGGAGAATCTTGAAACAAATAGATGTATATGAGCATGGTCGGTTAATCATCGATGAAGAAGTGTTTACAAGCGTTCATTGGAAAGCCTTTGTGAAGTTGAATACAGTTCAAAATGGAGCTTATTTTGACGTATTGCACAATGGATTGAAATTTAAACAATACGTAGGTGTGCTGCAGGTGGATGGTTTACTTGTTCATATTCATCCAAAGGCAGATAAAGAGGATGATGATTCTAATTGGAAAGGGGTTTTACTTCAGATGCTCAAGGCTTGTGGTAAAGTCAAGGCTCAAACTTCTGGAAATGCGCAACTAAAAAAGCAGAATATCAATTTACTTGAAGTTTATTTCGAATACTATTTGAAAGAAATGGAAGGTTTGATTCACACAGGCTTGGTAAAGAAATACCGCAAAGAAACCAGCAATGTAAAAGCTTTAAAAGGAAAACTGGAGTTTGCTGGGAATATTCGCAAGAACTTGGTGCATAAAGAACGCTTCTATACCACACATCAAGTGTATGATTCTAATCATATGTTACATCAGGTTCTAGGTTATGCGCTGGAGATTGTAAGTCAGTTTAGCAGAGCCACGCGATTAAACGATAAATGCCGAAGAGTTCAATTGGCTTTTCCTGAAGTTGATTCTATCAATCCCACCTCACAAATGTTGCATTCTATTAATATAGACAGGAAAACAGCACCATATGAAAGAGCGTTGGAATTGGCGAAGTTCATTATTCTAAATTACTCGCCAGACATCAACCGTGGTCAGCAAAAAATGATTGCGTTGCTTTTCAATATGAATGATTTGTGGGAGGAGTATGTATTGAAGATGCTAAAGAAATACGCCCGAG
>JBLFXO010000264.1:0-5249 GCA_047609865.1 Arenicella sp. | reverse complement strand
GACGTCTCAGCAATGGTTAAAATGAATAAGACTACCGTTTCAAATGGAGAAATGCTTGTTTCAGGTGGTCAGTTGAAAATCTCAGCTAATCAAAATTCAAGCGAAATTTATCTCGCTCCTAATGCTGCCCTTAATGTATCGGTTCCGGTAACGAGTCCAGATCCACAAATGGCATTGTTTACGGGTAATCAAATGAGCAGTGGTGATATTAATTGGACATCTTCATTAGGCGATACAGCTCAACAAGACTCTATTATAATCACTCAAGATAGTTCAGGCGGAAGCTGGTATAACTTTGACTTTAATAATGATTCATTAGGATGGATCAACTGTGATTACTGGTGGAATTCGGGTCAATCATTAACTACCGTGACTGCTTCTTTAGATACATCATACAATGTTTCTAACACCGCTTGCTATTTAGTATTCCCAAATATCAATTCTGTAATTAGCTTATACGGATATGCAACTCCAGGTGAATTTACCTCTTCAAACGTTCCGATTAATCAATCAGCAACGTTTGTATGTATCTCAGAAATAGATAACGTTTATTATTCAGCTTTTGTGACAAACACAATCAGCACGGATCATGTTGAGAACATCTCAATGAGCGAAACAACTTTAGCAGCAATAGAAACTGCAATTGATAACCTTTAGATTTTTTTCAGCAAATTAAAAATAGGGTTAAGCCTTCCGTTTTTGACGGAGGGCTTTTTTTATTTCCCCGTTATTGCCTTGTAGATATCATTACCATTGGCATAAAGCACGAGTCCTAGTATAAAGACAAACCCAGCTATCTGAGCATACTCTAATACCTTTTGGTGCGGTTGACGCCCAGTAATCATTTCGTACAATAAGAACATGATGTGACCTCCATCTAATGCGGGAATAGGCAAGAAATTCATGAAGGCCAAGATTAATGAAATCAGAGCTGTATTCGCCCAAAAGGACTTCCACTCCCACTCTTTCTTAAACATTTTACCAAAGGCTCCAAATCCTCCCATGCTGCTTGCTCCTTTTGAAGTAAACAAGAATTTAAGCTGCGCACCGTAATCATGCAATGTCCAATAAGCTTTTGATATTCCACCAGGAATAGATGCTCCAAAAGTATATTCAATGTTCGTATACTCTGAAATTCCGCGCATTCTGTTTTTCCCGTTAGGCATCACTCCAATTGTTCCAGCAGTATCAGTTTCAACGTTAAAACTCATTTGTTCACCATCACGTATAACATCTACACTGATTTCTGAATCCTTATTTTCTTTCACTTCATCCGAAAACTCATCCCAATAAACAATTGGAATATCATTGATAGCAATTACAGAATCTCCGTTATGCAAACCTGCTTTTTCTGCATTACTTTCAGCTACCACAGAATCTAATACAGTGTAAAATCTTTCTCTCAAAAAGTCATCTGTCGTAAACATGTCGTACTCAAAACCATCAGGCACTGTCAATTCTTCAGTGACACCACTTTGATGTTGTACTTCAACCTTTTGAACACCTCTAAGAAGCATTCTTTTATTAATCTCTAATTGATTTTCTAAAACTTCACCGTCTACAGATAAGATTCTATCGCCATCTTCAAATCCAATACTTTCCAGCTCTTCTCCTACAGCAAATCCATGAGGTAAATCATCAAACTTCACGATATCTTCTCCCCAACTGAATAAAACCATTGAATAAATCAAGAATCCAACCACTAAATTCACGACAATACCACCAACCATAATGATTAGTCTTTGCCATGCTGGCTTACTTCTGAATTCCCAAGGTTCTGGATCTTTCGCCATCTGCTCGGTATCCATTGACTCATCAATCATACCAGAGATCTTCACATATCCTCCTAAAGGAATCCATCCAATCCCCCACTCTGTATCATTTACCTTCTTTTTAAATAGAGAAAATTTCCAATCAAAAAACAAGTAGAATTTTTCAACTCTAGTTTTGAAAAGTCTAGCTGGAATGTAATGTCCGAACTCATGAAGAACAATAAGTAATGATAAACTCAGAATTAACTGACCAGCTTGTATTAAAATATCCATTCAAAAAAAATTTAGACCCAAAGATAAGGTTTATAAGTAATCGTTCGTCCTGAAATATTGCGTGATAGCTTCTTTTAACAAATACTCCTGCTCTTTAACTTGGATAGCTGGCAAATTTGTCACTTTATCAAAGTGCGGCCAACCATCATCATCCTCTTTCACAAATTTATAATATCCAAAAGGTTCAAGAATAGTACATACCGCAATATGCATGAGGTTCATTTTCTCATCCTTTGAAAATTCCTCATATCCTTTTCCTAATTCTTGAATACCTATTAGTAACAGAATGGCATCCAATTCTAAGCCTTCTCCAAATTTGACTTCAAGGTCTTTTACTACACCTTGATACTCTATAATAACTTTATGATCCACGAATAAACAGTTTGATGTTCGCAATTACTAATAAATGCTGCGAAGCCTGCAAAATTCAGGATTATTTTTGTTTATAATGAATTATCTGGACATTTTATTATTTATACCGCTCGTTTTAGGAGCATGGCGTGGATTTAAAAAA
Organism: Arenicella sp.; assembly: GCA_047609865.1. Classification (GTDB taxonomy): domain Bacteria; phylum Bacteroidota; class Bacteroidia; order Flavobacteriales_D; family Crocinitomicaceae; genus Paracrocinitomix. The sequence continues at coordinate 2,690 of JBLFXO010000264.1, read as the reverse complement.
GGATTCATTATTGAGCTCTTCACCCTTCTAGCGCTGCTTGTTGGGATTTATGCCGGAATCCATTTCTCTGATTTCATGTCAGATATATTAAGAGAAAAATTATCCTTTACTTCAAAATATCTACCCGCAATTGCCTTCACTTTAACTTTTTTAGCTGTTGGGGCTATGATATATTTTGGAGGTAAGATGTTTGAAAAAGCAATAAAACTAGCTGCTCTTGGTCCAATTAATAAAATTGCAGGTCTCGTTTTTGGTGCGGTCAAAATGCTCTTCATAATGAGTGCTATCCTAGTAATTCTTGAATCTATTGATGAGAAAAATGACTTCATCCCTCAAGATTTAAAAGATTCTTCCTTGCTGTACGGCCCAGTTAAAGCTACTTCCCTAAACACTATTCCTGCTTTGAAATACAGTTCTCTTTTCATCAAGGTCATTCAATAAGCCAAAGTTAAGAATTGCACAGCTTACAAATGATTCGTAAATTGTGTAAGGCCTTGGGTGGATAATCATCCATATTAATACTAAATTTGTAACATGTTAAGGAGATTTTCATTCATTTTATTAATCTGCATATCGCCATTTGTTTGGGGACAAGAGGTGGATAATGGTGAAGTGAAAACTTTAATGACAAAAGATTTCACTGTGGGTCTTAACTTCAACACAACAGGTTGGGGCTTTGCTTTTGATTATGGTTGGCAAAAAAACTATAAATACAAGCAAACTGTTGGCTTCACAACAACAAACATCAGGCATGAAAAGGAGCACAAAATTTATGGCGCACTCTCTAACTCCAAAGGGTACTACTTGGGTAAACTAAAATCGCTGGTTTCTTTTAGACCTCATTACGGAGGTAAGTTGATTCTATTTAAAGCAAAAAGAGAAAACGGAATTGAAATTTCGGCTAAATGGAGTGTTGGGCCTTCTCTAGGGTTAGTGAAACCAGTTTATCTAAAAATAGATCAAATCAATTCCAACTCAATTGATGCAAAGTATAATCCCGAAATTCATAATTCCGGAAATATCTCTTCAAGATCATCATGGTTTAAAGGATTAGGAGAAGCGACTATCAGACCGGGAATCTTCGGTAAGTTTGGATTCGACTTCAACTTTTCAGCTCTTAAAAATGGAATATCCGGTGGTGAATTTGGAGTGATGATGGATTATTTCCCACTGAGGGAAATTGAAATCATGCACAACAATGACAATTCAAATTTTTACACCGCGCTTTATCTACAATTCAATATCGGACAGAAACTTTACTAATACCAATGGAAACGACTGAAAAAGTAATTGATGGCGATTCAGTTCGCATCAAAAAGCCGAAATGGCTTAGGGTAAAACTTCCGACCGGAGAAAAGTACAAGAAGGTAAGATCTCTAGTTGATGAACATCAATTGAATACCATTTGCCAAAGTGGAAATTGTCCTAATATGGGAGAATGTTGGGGAGAAGGAACGGCAACCTTTATGATATTAGGAAACATCTGCACCAGGTCGTGTGGCTTTTGCTCTGTTTCCACAGGAAAGCCATTAGAAGCAGATATGTTTGAGCCAGCCAAAGTGGCTCAATCAGTTAAATTGATGGAGGTTAAACATGCCGTTATCACGTCTGTTGACAGAGATGATTTAGAAGATGGTGGTGCGGACATTTGGGTAGCGACTGTTAAATCTATCCGAAGAAAAAGCCCCGGCACTACAATGGAAACTTTGATTCCTGATTTTGCGGGAAAATGGCAAAACCTTCAAAAGATTATTGATGTGGCCCCTGAAATTGTTTCACACAACTTAGAAACAGTGAGAAGACTGACAAAACAAGTTAGAATTCAAGCTAAATATGATCGAAGTCTAGAAGTTTTAATGCGTTTAAAAAAAGGCGGTATGAAAACTAAATCTGGCGTTATGCTTGGTCTTGGCGAGACAGAACAAGAAGTTTACGAAACGATTGATGACCTATCGGGAATTGGCTGTGACGTTCTTACTTTAGGGCAGTATCTTCAACCAACTCCAAAACACTTACCTGTAGCTGAATTCATCACTCCTGAAAAATTTGATGAATATCGGGAGTATGCACTTGGTAAAGGATTCAGATTTGTTGAAAGTGGACCATTGGTTCGTTCATCTTATCATGCTGAAAAGCACTTATTCTAAAGGGTTTCCGAGCGTCCATTCTAATTCTATATCTTACATCAAACCATAATTACAAAAAGTTAAGCTCTAGATGTGTATAAAAAAGCATCTTTTTGAGTCTGAAAATTGAACTCTGATTAAGAAGTTTGTATTATATTAGTGGCAAGAAAAAATCGCCCAGTCGAAAATTTACAATATGAAAAAGAACTTAGTTTTATTAGGATCGCTTCCAATTGCTTTATTAGCAGGTACTTTCCTTATGAATTCGGGAAATTCAGATGAAGGAGTTTACGAAACTAGAAGCAATTCTAATTTAGCAAACACTAATTCTGCAGCCGGATTGTTAGAATATTATGATCTGTTAAGAGGAGAATATACTCGTGAAGATTATTTAAGAGTTGCTCAAGAGGCATCTTTACTTCCTGAAGACAGAACAACAATTTCATGGAATTCGCATGGACCTGACAATGTTGGAGGTAGAACGAGAGCAATCTTAATTGACAATTCAGACTACACACATATTTATGCTGGATCTGTATCTGGTGGATTATATGAGTCAGTTGA
>JBLFXO010000263.1:0-5295 GCA_047609865.1 Arenicella sp. | reverse complement strand
TCCTTACACCCTCAACATCAGTCATTACTCGAGAAACTAAGGCTCCCGATTTTTGATTATCAAAAAAATTGATTGGCAATTTCATGAGTTTTTTCTGAACATCTGCTCTCAATATTGATATAAGACGTTGAGCTTCTACACTCAAAATCCTTGTCAAGCTAAAAGAAGTCAACGCTTGAATTAATATGGATCCCGCCAATATAATTACTAGACTCATCAAAAGTGGAAAATCCTCATTCGGAAAAACATCATCTAACAGGGCACGTGTAACAAAGGGAAGGGCCAATCCGGCCACACTCTTGATAATTATTAAAATCAATCCTGTCGCGACAATCTTCTTTCTAGGAAGAACATATTCTTTTACTGCCCATCCAAAGGAAACTTTTTTCTCAGTCATTTTCTCACTCATAATTTTATGTTGTCGAATATCGAGCCAAAATATTTTAAATGACATATAGTCAGATTCTCGATCGCACTTGTAACATTTAGACGTTATACTTTGTTCTACTTACAAATCCACTATATATGAAAAAATTGTTATTTCTTATAATGCTATTGAACACCCTAAACTCAACGATAGCACAGAACGCATACATTCAAGGTGATTATAAATTTTGCCCAGATAAGGGAGTCGAACTATTCGCATATGGCGACACCTCATATGCTTGGGCTAATGCGGCAGACCCCGACTCAATCATCTCAACTGACTTTCATTTTGTGGATATGCCAGAGTCTGTTCCGACTTATCTCCTTTACACATCAACAGACACATTAATCTATACTTTGATGGATGGCAAGTCAGCTTGTTTTTGTCAATTCTATATTCCTAACTTTTTTTCACCTGACGGAGATGAGTTCAATGAGAAGTTTCACCCTGTAATTAATTGTGATCATTTCGCAGTAAGAATGACGATCTATAACAGAGAACAACTAATCATTTTTGACGAAACCGATTATGACGTCAGTTGGGACGGCCGTGGACCCGAAGGCCAAGTTGTTCAAAACGGAGTTTATCCTTACCTCATTACCTTTATTACCAACGAAGGAGATAAAATAACTTCAGAGGGTTTTGTGTTAGTTGGAACTTAAATTGATTTAATTACATGTTTAAACATATATATTCATATCTTTGCTCAAAACGTGGAACAAATATTGCACAAGACAAGCCACAATCAAATAGAAAAAAGATGAAAAAAATATTAATCGCGGCATTACTAATGCTTCCAATGCTTTCCCAAGCACAATCACTGAGAGTTAAATCTGACAACGTCAAAGTAAAATTTGTTGCTGACATGCAAGGAACTGAAGGAACAATTTCAGGTTTTATGGCAAAGATCAACTTCAATATGGATGACTTAGCTGCTTCTACAATTCAAGGATCAGTTGATGCCAACACATTATCAACAGCCAATGACAAAAGAGATGAGCATTTAAAATCTGCTGACTTTTTTGAAGTTGCTAAATATCCTACAATGAACTTTACTTCAGGTAAAATCGAAAAGAAAGGTGATGGATATGTTATGACTGGGAAATTGAAAATTAAAGATGTTGAAAGAGACGAAGTAATCACTTTCACATTTGCAGATAAGATTTTTACAGCTTCTACAACTATTCAAGCAGCCAACTACGGTATAATGGAGAAAAAAGGAGCTAAAAAAACTAACGTAACAATTTCGTTTTCTATTCCGGTAGAGTAAGATTTTACAATTAACAATTGATGAAAGGCCTTGACATTTATGTCAGGGCTTTTTTGTTTATTTGCGTCATGCCCAACAAAGATTACATAGAGACAGAAAGATTAATCATGAGACGATTCACATTGGATGACGCTGAGGCGGCATTCGAGATGAATGCAGATCCTGAAGTAATAAAGTTTATCCCAATGGAAACGGCAACTAATCTTGAGAAGGTTAGAGTGTCTATTGCAAAAAATACAATAGCCGATTACGAAAAATATGGTTTTGGCAGATTAGCCGTAACTCTTAAAGAAACTGGAGAGTTCATGGGCTTTTCAGGATTGAAGAATGATCTAACTATTGGAGGAGTAGATATTGGGTTTAGATTGAAAAGAAAATTCTGGGGTCAAGGTTACGGAACTGAATCAGTAATGCCTTTTATTGATGTCGCCTTCAAACAACTCAAGCTCAAAGAAATCATTGGTGCGGCCATGAAAGACAATCATGGGTCGGTTGCAATCCTAAAAAAAATGGGCCTTACATTTACTCATTCCGAATTATTTGAAGGTTATCCTTTTGATGTTTACGCCTTGAAAAATCCACATCTGTAATGGCCCATATTGAGATTGTCTTACTGAGTAATTTCGGATCGAACCTTCAAAATCTTCAGAACGTGAAAGAGGATGGGGATTCAAACTATGTTGTCTTGGTGATTTTCATTGTAATGATTGCAGCTGTACTCTATTATAATTATCGAAGAAAGAAGAAACATTAACCTTTGGTTCAATACTTGCATATTCTAATTTGAACATTTAAAATTAGAATTATGAAAAAGATCATTTTAGCTTCTCTCTCACTGCTTTGTGGCCTTGTTTCGTTTTCGCAAGGAACGCATTCTGAAACTCGCTCAATAACTAAAAATGGGCTTACCAAAACTTGGAAAATCACCAAGGAATTTGACGCCCGTGGAAACATGATAGATTATGATTCCACATTTGTTGAAGGCCCTGTTGATGAATCACAATTCGAAAACTTCGGCAAAGACTTCTCCAATGAAGGCTTCGGAGATTTTGGAGACTTCGGTTCTAAGGATTTTGGATCCAAAGATTTCGGCTCGTCAGATTTTGGTGACATGAATATGGATTCTATCAGGAGTGATATGAATTCAATGATGTCTTCAATGATGCAAGAAATGCAAACTATGATGCGGGGCATGACGCAAGGAATGGATATGGATGACATGTTTAACAACATGCCACAAATGGACGGACTTTCACCAACACCTCAAGACAATAGAATTATTGTTCCAGGACATCAAAAAAGCAACTCTCCAAAAGGAACTCGCATTTAACATATTCTTTCATATCTTTAGGGTATGAGGCATTTTTATCTTCTTCTCCTTTTTTTCCCATTCTTGGGTCAAGCACAAACTTACACTTCATCTTTTACAGGAAGTACCTCTGATTATGATACAACTGGACAATCTGGTATTTGCATGATGGGGGGAGCCACTGAACATGACAGCGCAATGGTTTGGTTTCTTGAAAGAGCTAATCAGGGAGATGTATTAGTACTTAGAACTTCAGGTTCTGACGGATACAATGATTACATGTTTAATCAACTCGGAGTCACATTAAATTCCGTTGAAACAATTGTATGCAATTCTCCAGCTGCCTCAAGTGAAGCTTATGTGCAACAGGCTGTTCAAGATGCCGAGGCAATTTGGTTTGCCGGTGGCGATCAATGGAATTATATCAGTTATTGGAGAAATACGTTAATTGAAGATTACATCAATGACGGAATTCAAAATAAAGGATTAGTTGTTGGCGGAACATCTGCCGGAATGGCTATTCAAGGCGGATACTATTTTTCAGCTGAGAACGGAACTGTGACCTCAGCGCAAGCCCTAGCAGACCCTTATAACATAGACATGACAGTTGATAATGAACCATTTATCAATCATTCAATTCTGGCAGATGTAATTACAGACACACACTATGATGACCCTGATAGAAAAGGAAGACATTTATCTTTTTTAGCACGAGTTGCGCAGGATGATGGCAACTTCATTAAGGGAATTGCTTGCAATGAATACACAGCTGTTTGTGTGGATGAAAATGGACTGGCAGCAGTCTATGGTGATTATCCAAACTATGACGAGTTCGCCTATTTCTTGCAGTATAACTGTGATTCCCAATCTCCTTTTCCAGAAAATTGTCAATCGGGACAACCTCTAGATTGGAATGGAAATGAAGAGGCAGTAAGAGTGTACAAAGTTCCAGGGACAAATAGTGGGACGAATAACTTCAATATTCAATTCTGGAATGTAGGTTCAGGTGGCACCTGGCATAATTGGTGGGCAGAAAATGGCACATTCAATGAAGCCGTAGGATCTCCCTTAAGTTGTTTAGGAGGGATTGAAATAGAACAAATTGACTCAGAAATTTATCCAAATCCAGCAGTCAACTCAATCAATTTTGAATCATCAATTAAATCATATTCAATCACTAACTCTATTGGCCAACAAATTATTTCAGCTGAGAACTTGGCTGGTTTGACATCTCTAGACATTACTGATCTCCCGGCAGGTCTCTATTTCGTGGAATTCACAACATCTTCAGACCTTACAAGTCGTTCTTCGTTTATAAAGAAATGAACATAAAATTTGCTTAATGCTAATTTTATTAGTAAATTACTGTTATGAGCGGTGGACATTCAGGAGATATGAACCGAAGGCTGAATAGCAATCGGAAGAATTTGAGATCAAAGAGAGAAGGTCCCAAAAGTCACTATGTGCCATTGTCAGATCATACGCCCTTGGTTTTCAAAAAGCCTAACAGAGATACACTCCAGAAAATCCTGAGAAAAATTAAGTTTCAAAAGAGAAGAGAGAAAAAGCAGTCAACGTTGATTTATGTCTTTTCTTACGTTTTAGTCGTTTCAATTTTGGTTTTCAATTACTTCTATTTTTTCACCTGATTATGTCAAATACTGGACACATATCAGGGTTGAATCGCAAACTAAAGGAAAATCGGGATAAAACTGGGTCTTCAAGTAGGCGATTAAAGTCTAAAAATAAGGTGAGAAATTATCAAAATTCTTTCACACCTAGAAGAGGACATAGACGAAATCTACTTGCCTCATCAATTCTAACATTGGTCATCTTTTCTTTGCTCATTTTTCTTGGGGCTAAAGTTCTTGGCGCATTTCATGAATATGAATCTCATAGGCCTCAAGTAGATCGTGAGAAGATTCGAATTGAAAATTATGATCTATGCATTAGCTATGGAGAATATGACCTCCGGGAACATTATTATGACGAAGCGAAAACCGAATTCGAAAATGCCCTAAAAATCTTCCCGAACGACCCTAAAGCCCTTCAAGGTTTGGAACAAGCAAATAATGGATTGACTGAGCAACTTCAGTAGTCGTTCTTTGGTGATTTCTTTAACATACCCATGTTATCTGTTTAATTCTTAACAATCCCTATCAAATCAATAGCCCCACTGGCAACCTCCGTATTTTTTTGTCGTAACTTAAACATAGTTTAACCAATGGCGAAGCTGTACCCTCAATTTTGCTAGAACTAAACCTAGATCTACTGATGAAAAAATGTACA
>JBLFXO010000262.1:0-5309 GCA_047609865.1 Arenicella sp. | reverse complement strand
GTTATTTCAGATTGAATAAAAGTTAAAGTACTGGTATATATGGTTTTGTGTTGTTTGGTCTGAAATTTTCTTTATGGTTTCTATCTAAACCAACAGACTATGATAAAGCTTTTTGTCTCCATATATTTTTTGACTTCATTCTTTGCTTCAGCTCAAACAATCACTATTGGGTCTGGGACAGATTTAAATTCAATTACAACAGCTTCACCAGTGAATATTTACTATCGCCGTCAAGTCTCTCAAGTGGTTTACACCGCAAATGAAATAAATGCTGCAGGCTTCAATGGTGCTGGAGATATTAATATGCTTGGTTTTTTTGTAGAAGTTGCGCCGATTTATCAGATACCTGCTTATACGATTAAAATGAAACATACTGGTTTCTCAACAGTCTCTTTGGCAATTGATCCGGCTGGATTGCAAACGGTAAAGGGACCGTTTGATTATCTGCCAGCTGCAGGAGATTGGGATATGCTCAGTTTAGATGCGCCTTTTCAATGGAATGGCGTGGATAATATTTTAGTTGAAATATGTTGGTCACAGATTGTCCCAAACTGGAACGCGTCAGGGCAGTGTAGGGTTTTTAATTCAACAAATGGCTACAGATATACTAGAGATGATGCGACCGGAAGCCTTTGTAATGGGACCACAGCTCAACTTTTATCAATAAAACCTCAGATCAGACTGACTTTTGAAGAATCTTCAATATGGACGGGTACAGCTTCAAATGAATGGAATAATCCGTTGAATTGGACGAGCGGAGTTCCCAACGAGTATATTGACGCTTTAATTCCATCAACAGCTTTAAGCTTTCCGCTTATAACTGATTCAGTACTGTGCCGTAATTTAACAAATGAAGGCAGCTTGGCCATGAGTTCAGCTGGACATTTGAATCTTTTTGGAGATTTTAATCATGCGGGCTCATTTCAAAATGGAGATGGAAAAATTTCTTTTAGAGGTAGCAGCGCTTGTGCGTTGGAAAATTCGAGCAGCCTAGCGGTTAACAATTTGAATATTGAGTGCGCAGGTGGTTTAAGCCTAAGCGGCAATGAGATTGTCCTAATAGGAAGTCTTGATATAGCAAGGAGTAATTTAAATACAAATGATTTATTGATTTTGCGTTCAGACATTAATGGAACAGCAAGAATTGGAGAATTGAAATCTGAATGTTCATTCTCGTTAAATATGCTTGATTCTTATGGTGATGGCTGGAATGGAGGATATTTAGAGTTGTTTATTAATGGATCTCTATCCGAAACATTCTCTGCTACTGGTTACGGTTCTGTATCAAATTTTAGTCTACCTAAAGGTAGTTTATTTGAGCTTTATTATTTCAGTGGAGCATGGGAGACGGAGAATACGTATGAATTATTAGATGAGAATGGCTTAGTGCTGTTTTCAGACGGAACGAACCCTAATGTGGGCTTGGCGTTTGGTGCTACTGCCAATTGCCAATTTGTAGAATTAATTTCAGGTGATATTTCAATGGAACGCTATATTGATCCTGGCGCGACTTGGTGGCGATATATCGGCTCAGCTGTGCAAGAGGCAAGTTTAGATCAGTTCAATGACGATTTCACCACAGCTGGATATCCAGGCTCGCTTTTCCCTAATTTCAATTTCATTTCGGCTTATTCGTTTGATGAAACATTGGATAACTTTAATGGCTATGTAAGCCCTACGGCAGCAACTGAAATTCTCATGCCTGGTGAAGGCTGGCAAGTTTATTGTGGGGATAGTTTGCCAGGGACTAATGAATTTACGTTTGACTTAAAAGGAGTTCCGAATCAAGGTCCAATAGCTTTCCCTGTAACATTTACAAGTACCACAGATGGTCAAGATGGATGGTGCCTAGTTGCAAATCCTTATGCCTCAACTATTAGTTGGGATGCAATTGCTTGGCAGAAAACGAATGTGTCAGGTGCTATATATATTCAAAACCCAGAAACTCAGCAATATGCGGCATATGTTAATGGCGCTAGCACAAATGGTGGTTCACCTTATATTGCTTCCCAACAGTCATTCTGGGTTAGAACTATTGATAATTCACCTACATTAATTTCGGATGAAGCCGTTAAAGTAAGTAATGATCATCCGTTTGTTAAGACATCAGTATTGAGCCCAGGAATGACCATAAAGTTTGGAAATGGCAGTAACTTTGACGAGGCCGTGATAAGGGATTTATCTTATGCTAATGATGAATTTGAATACGAAGTTGATGCAGAAAAGTATTGGAATAATTATCCGGTAGAGCCGCAGCTATCAGTAATAAATGGAGAACAAAAAGATCTAGCTGTGCATTCATTCAATAAAGGATATGATGAATGGTCAATCCCTTTGAGAACCCTTGTAATTGATGATGGGCTTCATTTTCTTGAATTTTATAATACCCAAGAAATTGATGTGCCTTGTATGTTTGTGGAAGACACATATACTGGTCAGTCATACGCTGTAAGTGAGGGAGTGAGTTACGAATTTATGATGTCCGATACAACTTTTACTCCAAGGTTTATCTTGCATATAGGAAAAAACTTTCTGTTCCAAACTCAATCTTTAGAGTGTATAGGTGACCACACTGGAGAAGTTTTAGTTAATCTTGATACTGCATGGGTAACTTATAGCTTGACACACAATGGAATTGACAATGTTATCGGCTTAGCGCAAGGTGACCCTTTTGTATTAACAGGATTAGAAGGAGGATTGTACTACCTTGAAATTTTTGGAGCAAATAATACTTGTGGACAGCCCGTTTTTGATTTCGTTATCTCTGAACCCTCAGCTGCTCAAGTGAGCGCAACTATTACACCTGAAAGTTTTGGGAATGATGGTTCAATTGAGCTCAATGTTTTTGGTGGTACAGCTCCTTTCATATTTGAATGGACAAATGGGTTTGTTGGGGGTAGCATTTACAATTTAACAAGTGGTAACTATCAAGTAAATATTTTTGATTTTAATCATTGTCTCACAGAAGCTAATTATGAAGTGACTTCAGTGCTTGGGTTATCTGCGCAAGAAAATGATTATGAGGCGTTTTATAATAGCGATCAAAACACAATACAATTATCAGGTATTGAAATACCTGAAGAGGATAGGTTATTTTTATTAGATATGAGAGGGCGCAGAATAGAAATAGAAGTTGACAAAATGGGGGAATCGGACTATTCGGTGAGCCTACCAAACCTAAGGAGTGGAGTTTACAATCTATTATCAGTCGGGGATATCAAGTTTAATTATCGGTTTTTGGTAGTGAGTGAATAATAAATTAGAACTATTTCAATTTCTGAACAGAAGAATTTGTGAGTTGGTTTAAAGTGGGGCTTGGGTTACTGATTTTAGGATTTCAGTTAATTCAAAGCCCCGTTTTTTTTATTGCTATTATTTCCAACTCAATGAATCCGCGTTCACTTCATATCTAGGAGTGTAATCTTTAAATATTCCCAATGCGCGATCAAGTTTATTGTATTTGATGCCATCAATGGGTTCAAAGTTAAGAATTGACTTTTATCCTCTTCGTACTTTTGTTCGGGCTCCTCTCCCGATAGCTAACGGGAGCATTGAAGGATGAAGGGAAATCCAAACACTAAAAAAGCCCAGCAGTTTGCTGAGCTTTTTCTTGTAATTGATATTTAAGTATTATTTCCAACCATGAACTGAAGCGCCAACTTCAAATACCGCTGGATATGAAGTTGCAAAGTTGATTACTTGTGTCCAGTCTCCTGAGAAAGCTGCCCAATTTCCATCAATTTGCTTCACTCCGTTTTTGTTAAGCTCTTTCTTCTGAAGCTCAGCTAGTTCAATTGCTTTCTCATATTTCCCTGTAAAATTGTAAAGCCAAGCAATGTTCATGTATACATGTGTAATTGTGTTTTCATCAAATAATGATTCTTCTTTGTCTAGCATACGTTCTTTTTGAACGATCGCAATCGTCTCCTTCAAAATTGCTTTTGCCTCTGTCTGTATGGCCTCTGTGTGCCAGTTCATATTAGATTTAGACTTAATCTCTTTTTGAATAGATTCAATCAGAGCAGTATAACGTAGGTCAATTTTTAAGTATTCATCATACTTCTCGCTTCCTTTTCCTTTTCCCTTCATTTCATGAACTAAGACTTCTGCTTTCAAGCTTTGATCTTTTTCAACCGCATTCACTTGAAATTTGTAATCCATTAACATACTAGAGAGATGCACTTCTCCACATCTATTTAGAGCTAAGAATTTATTCTTATTCACGGCTGCGTCAGCTTCACTTTCTGATTTGAAGTTCCCTGATTGTCCTGGGAAATTTGATTTTCCTATATCACAAGCTTTCTGTTTTGTGAAATCACTTGTGAAAAAGGCAACACCTTTGTCATCATAAAAAGTTGCAGAAGATTCAATTATGTATTCAACTGTAGATTTCCAGTAAGTAGTAGTCGCGCCTGTGGCCGTATTTGTTGAAGTTTTTGAATAGGCCTCTGATTCAATATATTTAGGTGTACCCATTTTAATAACTACTTTCCCAACTTTACTTCCTGCAGGTGCATCAACGCCATCTAAGAAGCTAGCAGGGGAGATGCCAGCCATTGATTTCACTAATCGCTTGTTCCAGAAATAAGTTGTACTAGAACTTAAGATTCCATTTTTAGCAGTTTCTGAGCCGTCAGCAGCCAAGATAACTTCATTAATTTCTACGCTAAAATGGGTAGGTGAATTGGCATTGAATACAGCCGGTGACAGGTATTTTAATTTAAGTTGTTCTGCGGCAACTCCTAATTTTTGAGAATAAGATAAATTTGCGCTCAATACTAGAGCTAGTGTAAGATATTTAAACATTTGTTTCGTTTTTTATTTGTTATTTCCAACCAAGTGTGGCTGCATTGTTTTCGTAGCGTGCTGGATATTCTGTGTAAAGTATTAAAAGTTCATCAAAATGATTGTATTTGATGCCATCAATAGCAGCTTCCATTGACTTCTTCTTTGTTTTGTCAATTTTCACTTTATCTTTTTTTGCTGTTGCTAATTCTTCTTCTAAATCTAACTGTAGCTGGGTTAAAGCTTTGTTTTCAGCTATCGCTTTATCAAAATCTGAATTTAGAAAATACATCCACATTCTATTCATTCTAGCCGCCACTATAATGCTAACAGGTGCATCTGTTTTTGTTGAAATGAATTCTTCAATACTTTCTAATGTAGCTTTGATTATGGCTTTGCTTGCATCAGAATACCAGTTCATTCTTGTGGTATCCTTGTCCTGCTGTTTCATATCTTTCGCTACTGCTTGAAAAGATTCAGACCATTTTTCAAATTCCGGATAAGCGCCATCTTTGTCTTTTACT
>JBLFXO010000261.1:0-5311 GCA_047609865.1 Arenicella sp. | reverse complement strand
TTGGAACTGTTGCCCATATCATTAAGCGTCTCAAAATGCCTGATGGATCAACAACGATTATCATTCAAGGTAAAAGAAGATTTCAAATAGAGCATTTCGTTCAAACTGAACCTTACTTTAAGGCCAAAGTTATCGGATTGAAAGATGCAAAAATCAATGTGGATACGGATAAGAATCAAGCCTTAATATCTTCAATGAAAGATATGGCTTTGAGAATTATCAAAGAGAATCCCAACATTCCTTCTGAGGCTTCTTTTGCAATTAAAAACATAGAGAGCCCAACCTTTTTGGTAAATTTTATCGCCTCAAACTTAAGCTCTGAAGTTTCTAAAAAACAGGAGCTTTTAGTTCAAAATGAGATCATAAAAAGAATTGAATTAGTGCTAGAGCAATTGTCGCATGAGATTAAGATGCTCAGCATGAAAAATGAAATCCATTCAAAGGTTAAGCTTGATATGGATCGTCAACAAAGAGAGTATTTCTTAAATCAGCAAATGAGAACCATCCAAGATGAATTGGGCGGTAATCCTGCAGAGAATGAGGTCAACGAATTCAGAAAAAGATCTGTCAATAAAAAGTGGAGCAAGAAAGTAGAGAAAGCATTCAATAAAGAATTAACGAAACTGGGCAGAATGAATCCGCAAGGAGCTGAATACTCCGTTCAGATAAATTATATCGATTTATTACTTGACCTTCCCTGGGGAGACCATTCTAAGGACAACTTCAATTTAAAGAGGGCCGCTAAAATTTTAGATAGAGATCATTTTGGATTAGAAAAAGTAAAAGAAAGAATTCTTGAATACTTAGCTGTCTTGAAATTGAAAGGTGACATGAAGTCTCCAATCCTTTGTCTATACGGACCTCCTGGTGTTGGTAAAACTTCGCTCGGAAAATCAGTTGCTGAAGCTTTAGGTAGAAAATACGTAAGAATGTCATTAGGTGGACTTCATGACGAGTCTGAAATTAGAGGACACAGAAGGACTTATATTGGTGCAATGCCAGGTAGAATTCTTCAGAACCTTAAAAAGGCGTCTACATCTAATCCAGTATTTGTATTGGATGAGATTGATAAGATTGGAAGAAGTAATCAAGGAGATCCGTCTTCTGCATTGTTAGAAGTACTAGATCCTGAGCAAAACAATAAGTTCAACGATAACTTTGTTGAGTTAGATTACGATTTATCAAATGTATTATTCATTGCTACTGCCAATAACTTAGGTTCTATTCAAGGTCCCTTAAGAGACAGAATGGAAATCATTGAGGTGAATGGATATACGGTTGAAGAAAAGATTCAAATTGCTAAGAAACATTTAATTCCAAAGCAATTAGAAGCTCATGGAGTTACTAAGAAACACATTGAGATTCCACCAAAGGTACTTGAGAAGATAATTGAAGAGTATACTGGAGAATCAGGAGTCAGAGGATTAGAGAAGAGGATTGCAAAATTGGTTAGAAACAGAGCCAAAGAGATTGCAATGAAGGAGAAATATACTGCGAAAATTGCGGTAAATCAATTGCTCAAGATTTTAGGGCCTTCACATTCTAAAGCTAAATATATTGGAAATGAATATGCTGGTGTTGTCACGGGCTTGGCTTGGACATCTATTGGTGGAGATATTCTAAATATTGAAACTAGTTTGACCAAAGGAAAAGGGAAATTAACACTCACCGGAAGCCTAGGAGATGTAATGAAAGAATCTGCAGTTCTTGCTTTGCAATATCTCAAAGCTCATTCTGAGATAGTAGGATTGAAACAAGAGTTATTTGACAGTTGGGATATTCACTTGCATGTTCCTGAAGGTGCAACACCTAAAGATGGACCTTCAGCAGGAATAACAATGTTAACGGCTATGGCATCTGCCTTCACTCAAAGAAAAGTGAAGTCAAATTTAGCAATGACAGGAGAGATTACTTTAAGAGGGGCTGTTTTACCCGTTGGCGGAATCAAGGAGAAAATTCTTGCAGCCAAAAGAGCGAACATTACTGAGATTATTCTTTGCGAGAAAAACGAAAAAGATATATCTGATATCAATCCGAGATATTTAGAAGGATTGAAATTTCACTATGTATCAAAGATGGATGAAGTGCTGAAGATTGCATTACTCAAGCAAAGAGTGAAGAATCCGAAGACGATAAAATAAATTAAAGAATTATGAAAACATATCCAAAAGATGATATCGAGGTAATTTGGGATCAAAGTAAATGCCAACATGCCGCAGAATGTGTAAAAGGATCTCCTAATGTTTTCAAACCAAATGAAAAGCCTTGGATTCAATCTGAAGGAGCTAGCAAAGAAGAAATTATGGCGACTGTAAGCAAATGCCCCTCAGGTGCTTTGACGATAAAAAAGTAAGTATCTTGTAAGGCTAAAGTCTCAAATCAAGAAAATTTCAAGCGAGAAGTCGCGCTACGATTCAAGATGTGGAAATTCTAACTTGTTTTAGTGTATTTGAACAAGTGTTTTCAAAGAGGTGGAAAATCTTGGCCAGTTTGAAAAAAGTGAGTTACTTTGTTTTAGGGATATAAAAGCTACTACTTGATCCAAAAAAAATATTCTCGTAAAAGAGAAAAAGAAGTTGCTGATTCGTCAGCAATATATAAGTAATAGGGTTTACTTAAATTTAAATTAATCACAGCTTTCAAGCAATTGGGAGCTGTGTTTTTTTGTGCTATTCTGAAATATTAATCACTTCTCCGTTAACGAAATCAATTGTCCCTAAGCCATCATACTTCCAAGTTGCGGCCGAATGAGACTCTTCACCTCCTTCAAAAGTAAATGAACTTGAATTAGAGTTTGTTTGGTTTGCCGTCCCTAAAATTTCGGTCACTTCAGCCTCAGTCATCCCGACCTTAACATCACTCAATGCTGGACCACAACTAACTAAAGCAAGAGCAAACAGCGATATGAATATAATTTTCTTCATCCTTAAAAATTTTTATGATTTAATAGCAGTCACTTCAATTTCAATCTTCATTCTTTCATCCAAAAGTCCAGCCTCTAACATTGTTGCTGCCGGCATCACTTCTCCAAAGTATTTTCTGAGAACAGGCCAGCACCTTTCAAAATCTAGTTTGTTTGGTAGAATGTAAGTGACACGAACAGCATCTTTTAAAGAGGCGCCAGCTTCAGCCAATGCTTTCTCAATATTCTTAAGGCATTGATCAGTTTGTTCAGCGACATCTTCTGAAATTGACATGTCTGAATAATCAAACCCTGTAGTGCCCGAAACGAACACCCAATCACCTTGAACAACAGCTCTTGAATAGGCTACATTCTTTTCATATTCAGATCCGCTTGAAATTAATTTTCTCATTTTTCAGTTTTTGTTCTGCCCGTTAATTCATTGATTCTATCTAATCTCAGTTGCTTTTTGGATTGAAAATATTTGAATATAAACATCATCATAATATTCGATACGCCCAAAACTCCTGCTGCATAAACCCACTCCCAATAATCATGTGTATTGAACAATTGTTGAATTCCGAAAGATTGACAAATCAACACCAGAGGAAACGCTAAACTGAAAGAAAGTACAAATCCCAATAGACCGAGCCCAACACTAACCTTAGCTATTTTCTCATATGCAAAGGCGTGTGCAACTGCGAATCCAGCGAACGAAATGAGACCAGTAATAATTACTAATCCAAAATCAGTTCTTACACTGTCACTGTAGTGCACAAACCCAGATAATGTTCCGTAAGCAAGGATGAATCCACAATAAAGAAACAAATACCTATTGCGAGTCAACCATTCATTCTTTATCTTTTTTTGGATTACAGTACCAAATAAAATCAAAGTAAAGGTTGTGGCAAATAAAATATAAGGATGTGAATCAAAGGGTTCTTCCCAGTCCTCTACTATTCCCAATCCAGGATATTGTTCTAAGAGTTCATCTTCCTTCATCAATTCAGAAGGCATTACATTCTCATCTTCAGATTCCGAGAGCTGAATCGCTTCCTGCGAACCAGGAGCATAATCATGAATGCCCCCTTGAGGTAAATCATTAATTAAAGAATCTAAATCGTCTTGAGTCATCCTAGCTTATTTTTTCGGATGAACCAGCGGTGAGAGAATCCAACCAAGGCGAAATTGGCAAGCAAATAAAAAGGATAAAGAAGAGGGATGTAAATTATAGTATAGATGCTCACATACATTCGATTGGCATGTTCGCCAACTAGCTTGTCAACCCATCCGTAAGAATACATCAAAAGAATAATAAAAATTATTGGAACGATTAATAGGAGAGGCAATGTTATGATGTTTGAATACTTTCTTTTCTTCTCCCCTTTCCAAGACTTCATTGAAAAAATATGTTGCACAATTAAAATTGGAAGCATCAAGATTATGGCAAACCAAAAGGCTCCTAGATCCACAAAAAAGCTAGACCACGAACTCAACGTTGGCATCCAAGTTATCTTTATAAGGTCGGCGGGAATAACTTCAAAATGCCATTTTTTTATTCCTTTAGACTCAGAGATAGTCGGATTATCAAAATCAACTCCAATCTCATCCCAACTCTCATCAAGATCTTCAATATCAAGCTCAAAATCTAATCCTCCAAATGAACGCCAGTGAGTTATGGGACTCAACTCATAACTAAAAAAATAACTGTTGATTTTCTCCCATTTGTCAGTGGAAGAATAAGCGATATAAAAGACCTCAATTTGATGCTCTCCTGAATCCAAATCCATTTCAAAATAGAGCATATCTTCTATGTCGACATCAGAGAAGGAACTCTCATCATGCCATCTTAATACATTTGAATGTCGTCCATCCTCACTTTTCAGATTAAAATAATTAAACCCTTCAACATCACCGACAAGCCTTGAGTCATAATCCTCCCCTAAATATTTAATGATTTTTCCGTCTACTTTTATCTGAAAAGAGCCAAGATAATTGTCTGCAAAAAATACCATAGGAATTTGCATACCTGATTTGTCTGCACTTATGAAATAGGTAGCATAAATTTCAGCTTTCCCGAAGCCTTTCAATATTTTAATTTTGAGGTCTTCATGCAAAACATCCACAAATTCAGACGTATATCCATTCGCATTATGACTCCCATAGATCATTGGCTCTGCCATATTCGCTTTGGCAAATACAGACATCAACAACATAAAAATCAACAATAAGCTTCGCATGTTTCAATTTATCTATTTATTCTGAAGCGGTGATGAATGTCATCCTATTTTGAAAACAAAATTTTGCTTTTTGTGGGATTGTGGATCAAACGGAATCAAACCTTTTTCTGAATTGATGAATGCCGCATACCCCAATCCTTCAAGGAAGGAGAAACATTGATCACGGTTT
>JBLFXO010000260.1:0-5335 GCA_047609865.1 Arenicella sp. | reverse complement strand
TAATAGGGGGGCATGATTTCACTATACTGAGCATACTTTGTGTAAGCGTAGGCAGAATCTAACATCACCAAAGCCCCTTCATAATCTTCAGTCTTCAATCTAAAGAAAGCCTTTCCATAGTAAATGGTCGGTACTGTGAAAAGAAGTTGTCCTTCTTTTCCAAGTTTTAAAGCTAAAGTACTCAGTGAATCACTGGCTTTGGGATTCCCCATGGACATTTCTAAAGAAGCTAGATTGGTCATGGATGACAATGAATAAAGCGTATATCCAAATTCATTCCCCATCTTGTTAACCTTCAGGTACTCCTCTTTCGCCATATCATTGGAGTCAATACTTGAATAATACAAGCCCATATTTTGTCTAGCGATTGCTTGAAGCATGATATTGTCCATGTCTTCTCCAATTTTAAGACATTGTTTAAAGTCAGAGAAAGCTGAATCCTTTGCTCCAAGGTCATATTTAATGAGACCGAGGTTATTATGAATGAACCCCAATTCATTCATATTCTGACTTAGATCAGCGAGTCTCAAAGCTTCATAATAAATCGTTAATGCCATTGATACACTGTCCATATCTCCATAAAAAATACCAAGAGCATTTAAGCTATACAAGATATTAATGGTATCTCTTTCATTATAAGAATCTACATAAATGGCCGTCATTTCTTGCGCCATTTGGTACTTGGTCTTCTTGTACTCGTCTGTAAAGATTTTCCTGATTTTAGCAGTGCGATACATTTGATCTTCACCTAGTGTTTTTGATCGCTCAATAGCTTTATCAAAATAATCTGCAGCAGAATCAGTTTGGCTCTGAAAGTAGAGAAATGAACCTTGGTAAATATCCAGCGCAGCCCCTAAAGTTTCATCTTCATTTGATTCTTGAATGAACCTTAATTCATCATAAAGCGAAACATATTTGATTGGGTTCGATTTCAAGGCAGCACCAAGCTCTGATATTTTTGGCTCATACTGATCTAGATCCTTTATCCCATGAAAAAGTTGAGCGCTAGCGTCAGCATTCCAAACAAGCACAATTATGAACAAAAACATTCTCGTCATGTGAAGTGTAAGATACGAATTTCTTTGAAAGGTGTTTTTCATAAAACAGTGTGATTCCTGACTTTAGAGATAAGCGGTAGCATGAATTCTAATTGCTACGATAGATGTTTTAAAGCTTTTGATAAACACCAGATAATGTTAATAAAAAGAGCGAATCCATAGTTTCACGGGCTCATATTCGCCCTATATTTGTTCTGATTTAAAAATAAAAAAACGACTATGAACTTTATCATTTCAAGTTCAACTTTACTAAAGAACCTGCAAAGAATTTCAGGTGTATTGAACAGCAGTAATTCGCTTCCAATCTTAGACAATTTCCTGTTTGAGTTAGAGGGAGGAGAATTAACTATCTCTGCTTCTGACTTAGAAAACACAATGAAAACATCTGTTAAACCAGATGAGTCGAAGGAAGACGGAACTGTTGCTATCCCTGCAAAATTATTATTGGACACTCTTAAGAACTTTTCTGACCAACCATTAGCTTTTCAAATTGACGGATCAAACTTCGGTATTGAAATTTCTTCTGATTACGGGAAGTATAAATTGGTTGGACAAAACGCAAATGATTTTCCAAAGTCACCAGAGTTAGAGAACTCTAACAGTCTAAATATAATCGGTGAAATAATCGCAACCGCTATTGATAAAACTTTATTTGCTTCAGGAAATGACGAATTAAGACCTGTGATGAGTGGTGTGTTTTGCCAGTTCTCTTCAGAGAAATTAACTTTCGTTGCTACTGATGCTCACAAATTAGTTAGATACAATCGTACAGATGCTACAGCTACAAAATCTACCGATTTCATCCTACCTAAGAAGCCTTTAAACCTTTTAAAGCAAAACTTAAATGGTGATGAAGATGTTACGTTGACTTATAATGAAACAACTGTAAGGTTTAATTTTGGAACCATTGAATTAACAAGTAGGTTGATTGATGGTAAGTACCCTAATTACGAAGCGGTAATCCCATTAGAGAACCCTAATGTATTGACTGTAGATAGAATGTCATTCTTAAACTCAATCAAAAGGGTTTCAATATTCTCTAACAAAACAACGCACCAGGTAAAACTAAAAGTAGCCGGAAGTGAATTGTCTATCTCTGCTGAAGATCTTGATTTTTCAAATGAAGCTAAAGAGAGATTAACCTGTAATTACGCAGGTGATGACATGGAAATTGGATTCAACTCTAAGTTCATTCTTGAAATGTTGAACCACATCAGTACTCAAGAAGTGATTCTTGAAATGAGCGAACCAAACAAAGCAGGTATTTTACTCCCTTCTTCTAACGAAAATGAAAGTGAAGATATCTTGATGTTGGTGATGCCAGTTATGATCCGATAATCCTAAGCTTCCTCTTAAGAGGCTCTTATTTTTGCGGAATGATTTTTGATACTTTGCTCAGTATACCAGCATGAAAAAAATTCATCTCACATTAGTCGTTGTTTGCGCTTTATTGTCGTCCTGCTATTTTGTAGATGACATCTTTAATCCGCCGCCTGAAAAAGCACCAAGTCTTCAAGAGCTTTCTCAAAAATCTGTCGCTCAATATTTAAGCGAAAAGGTTCATCAAAAATATGACCCATATGGCTTTGGAGAAATCAAAATCACGAAACCAATTGACATTGTTGAACTTGAAGAATTAGAGAAACAAAGAGCCGATCAAGGTTATTCAAGTCCAGAACTTGACTCATCAATAGCCCTAAAAAGAAGGTTCATTCGAGCTAACAATATTGAACGAACTATTAAATTAGATCACTTCTTCACGCTCACTGACACTTTTGAGGTCACCACAGTTTTCGAGACTACGTTTCTTTTGAATGACACCTTAGGAGTAAAGAACATCTCAGCTAAAATCATGCAGTCACTTGAAGAGAACTATGTTCCAATTCTCACTTATTTCTTTTACGAAAAACCTATATTTTTAACAGCTTCTTATCAGCAATCAAAAGTTCTGAGTAAAAACTTCTATGCCTTTTTCAAAAAGGAATTGGAAAACCGAGATGGTATGCAGGCAAAATCGGCATTCTTATTACATGCTCTTAAAATCACAAGGCAAGTTAAGATTAAAGGCAAGTTTGATCAGCAAGATGTAATGGAAAGACAAATAACATATTTCATGCGCAACGACAGACCCGACATCAACAATTACGAGAATCTTAAGTTCTCAAGTTTATATGAAACCAGTGATGAAAAGTCAAGCGATATTACTGGCTATTATTTTTTTCATAAATTTATTGGAAACTTTGATCAAGTAAAAGACACAAATGTCGTGCTTATTGAGTTTAATCCTTACTACGAAATTGACAACATTTACCAAATGGACAGACCTTACACTGGCTATTTTAATAATTAACAAAATGAAAATTCTCTCTTTATTAATCGGAATATCTTTATTGAGTTTAAACAGTTTTGCACAAGATAAAGAGCAAGACATTGATTCTTCTCAAGACGAACCTAAAGTAAAAGACGCAGTCGTGCATTGGGCTGATTCAGTGTTTTACATGCATCAAGAGTACAAGTTCGAGAACTTCAGAGCATTCTATAGTGAAGATTACTTCATACAAGTAATGCGCTCAAGAATGTACAAAGAGAGAGTTGAAGATTTAGAGAAAAATAAAAAAGCAGGACGCTATAAAAAATCTGATGCAGAATATGAGAAAGAGCATAAAGAATTAGAAGATGCCTACACGAAAGTACAAGACGGCGCAGATAACTTTAAGAATAGAGCAGACTACTATCAAGTCTCATTCTGGTCTAACATTCAAACCAATGACGGAATCACCGTTTACTACGAGCATATTGTCAAATTGAATAATGATTACAATGTTACCGAAGCTATCATCAATAGTTCTATTGGCAAGAAGAGTGATGCTACTGAAATTCTTTACGTTAAAGATATCAAAGGCGGAAAAAAAAAGTAACAACAAAAGTAAATGATACTATTGGAAAACCTGAAAAGGCAGTAGACAAGAAAGACATTCCAGATTCAGGCGGAACCAATGTTCCGAAAGTTGAAGATAAGAAAGACGAAATTGGTAATGGTCAAGACAAAGAGGTTTATGGTCCCAAACCAATTAGCAATGAGAACGAAACGGCTAAAGAGAAGAAGAAACGTCTAAAGGCTGAGAAAAAGGCGGCTAAAAAAGCAGCAAAAGCTAAATAAGAAGAAACTTTACTTGGGGGCTTACCGCTGACGCGGCACCAGGCTTTCATTAGTCGCTTCACGGCAGCGCCGTGAGAGCTTCAACAGGCCATTCAATCCTTAGCCCAATTATTTTAGAACCGTTACGTGTCCATGTTTTTCGTGCTCGTCTCCGTTCACATCAATCGCAATTATTTTCCAAACATAAACGTCATCCTTAACTGTTGAACCTCTATAGGTTCCATCCCAAGTTAATTCCATGTCGTCTGCATACCAAACATTCTCTCCCCAACGATTAAATACCCAAATTTCAAATTGCTGAATTCCCATCCCGTATGCTCTGAATGTATTGTTTTTAGAATCACCATTAGGAGTGAATGCATCTGGGGGTATAAAGCGCATATTCACCAAATACATGAATTGTATGAATTGCCGTATCAACACATCCAAAATCAGAATGAACAATCTGCATTGTTTGGTAATAACCAGTATCTAAATACTCATGAGTTGGGTTAATATCATTGCTGTAATTTCCATCACCGAAAACCCGACTCCAAGCGGTACCTCCATGCGTTCCGGCACCTGTATTGGCAAAGTTCAAAGTGGTTGTTCCTGCACATTGGTTGTCAGGTGCAAATGTGAAATTAGCAGCAGGAATAGGATAAATGTTTACAACGACAATCGCAGTATCTGTGCAAGGAACAGAAGCATCAGTTACCTCTAACATGTAGGTATAAGTGCCAATTGCTGTAATATTCGAATTAGACGCAACCGCTAAGCCATT
Source organism: Arenicella sp. (assembly GCA_047609865.1). Lineage (GTDB taxonomy): Bacteria > Bacteroidota > Bacteroidia > Flavobacteriales_D > Crocinitomicaceae > Paracrocinitomix. The sequence continues at coordinate 354 of JBLFXO010000260.1, read as the reverse complement.
TGTATTATCAAAGGAAACACCGTTCAAAAGCCACTCATACGCAGCCGTCCCATTGTTGGCTCCATTTGAATTATTCGTAAACGAAATCACTTGAGCCTGGTCCAAAAACATTTGTTAGAGAAGGAGTAAAGGCCGTATTAAAATCAACACACTGAGTGAAAGAATCTATTGAAAATAGACTTAAAAAAAAGACCAAGAAGATCACTGATTTTTTCATGTGGACCAAAAAGTAGTAGATTTCTACTGTCAATCACGGTCAAAGACAAACAATCGTTACCAAAAAGAGTCCATTAAAGTTAAAAATCTAATTCAAAACAGCCGTCAATTTTCAAATCAAAAACTTTCTCTTCATCA